>JAJYVN010000176.1 GCA_021791995.1 Bacillota bacterium | reverse complement strand
GACCGTGGTGGTTCTTCGACTCCCCAGCGGCATCGAATACATCGGCCATGGAAGTGTCTCCGGCAGTATTGCCATGGACATCGCCGGAAGCGAGGGATTCGGCTTCGACTCGATCTTCCTGCTACCGGATGGACGGCGTTTGTCGCAGGTCTCCGCATCGGTCAAGGACAGCGTCAGCCACCGGGGCGCTGCGGTGCGGATGGTTGCACCATATGTTGCCGCATGGGTGCGGTCGGTCGGGCGGCCTTAGGCTCGCGAACGGCGGTACCGCCACACCCACACAAGCCCAGCGACAACAACCAACGTCAGTGTGATTGCCGTGTATCGGGTGAACCAGGGGCCGATGTCCTGCCAACGGGTTCCCAAGGCATACCCCAACGACGCAAGCGCGGCGGACCAAAGCACCGAACCCAATGCGGTATATGCTGTGAAGCGGCCAAGGGGCATGTCCGCCGCGCCGGCGGGAAAGGAAATATAGGTCCGGATGACCGGAACCACCCTCCCGATCAGCACGGCCGCGTTTCCGTGTTGCGCAAACCACTGCTGTGCTTTTTCCCAGTGACGCTTTGCTAACCAGGCACGCGGCTTGTGTCCGGACTGTCCAACGCCATGCCCGATTCCGTAGCCGATCCAGGAGCCAACAAGGTTTCCGGCGAGACCAGCAGCGATCATGGTGGCAAGACCAGCGGGGGAACGACTGACGAAGCCAGCCAGCGGCATGACGACCTCGCTGGGGATGGGTATGCCGGCGCTTTCAAGTGTCATGGCCAAGGCGACCCCGATCACGCCATAGCGGGAGACGAGGTCGGTGGAGAATGTGCTCAGTGTGAGGACCAATGTTTATGCTCCTTTGGTGGGGTGATGGTCGGGTGGAATGGCAGGGATGTGCTCGGTCCGTGTAGGCGCTTTGCGCCCGCAAAGCGGCTGATAAACTCGTCCCGACTCATCCAGACTTCGACCGTTCGTTGTGTCAGTGTGCTCTGCACCTTTGCAGGGTGGAAGCTCGCGCGCAAAAGGAGTTGCCAGCGGGTGAGGGCAAAGGAGCGCACTCCAGGAGGCAGTGTCCTTACCCAAAAACCAAAGCGGGTGGCTCCTCGCGCGACCGGACTCGCCCCGTAGATGGCTACCGCTTTCTGAGCAAAACGTCCGGAGGCCATCAGGGCTGCCAGCGTGCGGAAGTCGGCACGCAGGTCCCGGATGAACGCCCAGGTAATCTCCTGGGCGTCGCTGCCAACCCGCCGAGCAATCATGCGGTTCCAGAAGTGGATTTCGGCGATGGGATCTCCCGGGCGCACCAGTGTGCCGTCAGGCAAGGTGATGGTTTCTCCGTGGTGGCGGTGGTACGCGACACGCAGGGTGGCATGGGAGCCTGGTAAGGCACGGCTACCGGACGCCAGAGCGAATAGCCATTCCTCTGGCGTCAGCATGCACTGCGCGATGAAACGTCTGATGGTGCCTCTGCCAGCATGCTTTCCCATGGGCGCTCCCTTCCGCAATAGGCCGTTTTGTCTTTAGGACGGAGCATACGCCTCTGCATACGGTGGAAGACCCACCAGTTCGCCGAGTTGCACAGGTTGCAAGCCTGCATGGACGATCTCGTCGAGAATACCGGGCAGAAGATCGGCCATCCGACGGCACCCCGTTGGAGTCCGGCCCCCGTCATGCAGATCAATCACAGCACCTGGTTGGATGCCGTGACGGATCCGAGCGGCAATACCTTGCTGACTGGCTCCCGGAAGCCAGTCACCAGCGTCGCAACTCCAGAGGGCGATGCGCAGGCCCAGACGGTGGGCGGTGGCGGTGGTAACGGCATTGAAGGCGCCATAGGGGGGGCGAAACCACAGCGGGCGTTTGCCACCACTCGCCTCGATGATCGCGGTGAAGCTCATCGCGATTTCACGTCGCAGTCGGGACGGCACACAGAGCCACGCATGCGGATGTGTTTCCGTGTGCACGCCAATGGCATGACCCTCCCTAACCATGCGGCGCACGAGATGGGGATAGCGCCGAACGTTCTGCCCCACCAAAAAGAATGTGGCATGCCCACCCACGGCATGGAGGGCATCAAGGATGCGTGGCGTGATCTCTTCGTTGGGACCATCGTCGAAGGTCAATGCGATTCCGTTTGTGGGGGCCGGCGCACGACGCAGTGACGATGGGGAGCGACGTTCCATGAGATCCGGCAGTACGCAGTATCCAACAAAACATGCAGCCGCCAATGCGACGACAGCACGACCATACAACCCTTTATTCCCCCTGCCCTGCCTGGAAGCGTTCTCGAGGTGTCACCAGATAGAATAGCGCGATTACGGCCAAAACGGCGGCCGCGCAGAAAAAGGGCGTACGAAAGCCAACGTACGTATAGAGTGCACCGCCCACGGCCGGACCGACCGCGATGCCCAAACCCTCAATCGCCATAAACACTCCCAGGAGCAGTCCACGGCGGTCCGAGGAGATCTTGCCGACCGTCAGACTGTTCCATGCGGGCAGGATCAGTGCGTACGAGAGGCCGAGGAGTCCGACCCTTCCCACGAGACCCCAGCCGGCATGGCCCGTACCGAGCCACACAATAGCCAACGAAGCCAGCGCGAATCCGCCCACCAGGATGGCTTTGGGATCCGTTCGATCCACCAAGCGGCCAACAGGCAAGAGGAAGCCGACCGTAACAGCCCCGCCTAACGCGAGCACGAGCCCATAAACCGGTTGACTGAGGTGGAGGTGGGTGTGCGCGAAGGGTGCCATGATGGGCAGGAGCATTCCCAAGACGAGCATCTGCACAAACATGCCCGGGATGAGCCAGCCCATGCGCCCAAGGTGCTCGCGGATTGCCTCCCACGCCTTTTGGGGCGGGGAGGGTTGCCATGGCGGATCGTCGCGGCGTTGCAGCAGGCCAGTGCCCCCAAGCAGCGCCACGACTGGGGCAATGGTAACCACGGCGGCAATCAGATCGAAGGCAACTCGGTAGTGGTTTCCGCTGAGGAAGTTGATGAGGACTGGACCGAGGCCGCCAGCGCACAACCAGGCCAAAAACACGATGCTCGTGGCACTGGCGCGGTGTTCGATGCCGCCCAGGTGCACGCTACCTGAGATGGATGCTGGCCAATTGATGGATGTGCCGGCCCCGAACAGGACCGCCAACAGAAGGATCGCTGCCAAACTGTGGACCCGTGCCATCGGGTAGATGGCCAATGCTGCCACCACGGCAAACGGAAGCAGCACACGCCAAGGGCCGAAACGGTCGACGAGCCAACCGGCGGGGATCTTGCACAGGGTGTCGGCCAGGTACTGCCCGGAAACGACGAGCCCGACCGCGGAGACGCGCCAACCGAGGTCGTTGGATAGGTAGAGGGGGAGCAATGAGATAAAGAGGCCCCCACGGACAAACTCGAGGCTTGCCGTAGTGGTGGCAAATCCCCACATCTGCGGGTGCCGCAAAAGCGGCCCCAGCTCGCCAATGCCTTCGGTGGGGGGCACGAGGGAACGTGTCCGAACGCGGGCGGCGGACTCCGTCGCCCCGTGGTCCCGCCCCAAGGTTGCGATCCCGCTCGGCTGCGCGGGCGATCCCTTTCGACCGTCGGTCATAACAACACTCCGGCGGTGATGCGGCAAACCTCATGCGCCGGCAGACGGCGACCGGGGCGGGGCGTCAGCGTGCCGAGCGCCAAGGCGAGTTGCGTAACGTGGTTCGCGGCCCGGGGCCGACCAAGCAATCGGGCAGCCCGCGACATGGCCGCCAATCGGTCGCGATCGCCCAGTACCGCATCGACGTGGTCGCGCAGTTCGGCGGTCGAGTGGGAAAGCAGCGCGGCCCCCCGCTCAGAGAAGTATGCCGCGTTTGCCTCCTCCTGACCGGGGATGGGGCGAAAGATGATCATGGGAAGCCCGACGGCGGCTGCCTCCGCGGTGGTGAGGCCACCCGCCTTGGTGATGAGCAGATCAGCGGCACCCATGAAGTCGGCCACCTCTTCGACGAAACCCATAATGTGCACGGGGAAGGGAAAATGACGCGTTAAGCCACGAAGGCGCTGTGCCAGTTGTCGGTCCTTCCCAGCAATGACCACGACCTGCAGCGGCCTCCCCATGTGGGTGAGTACGTGGCAGGTGGACACCGTTCCGCCGAGCGCGCCGAAGGCCCCGCTCATCACTAATATGATGGGCAGGTCGGGGTCCAGGTTGTGTCGTCTCCGGGCCTCTTGGGGATCGATGGGGCGAGCGAATGCTTGGCGTACCGGAATGCCGGTTACCACGATCCGGGCGGCGTCGACGCCCCGGTGCATCAGGGCCTGTGCCACCTCCGGACTCGACACGCAATACAGATCCGTAAAAGGGTGGACCCACTGGCTGTGGACGGTATTGTCGGTAATCACCGTTATGGTCGGTATATTGATTCGCTCTCGGCGCCGCATGTCCGATAGGACCCCGGCCTGGGTCGGGAACGTGGAGACCACCACCCGCGGTCGTGCCTCATCGAGTACTGCCGCAAGATTCTCTCGTCCGAGCCGGTTGAGGAATGACTGGAACGGGGAATCGGGCGGAATGGCACAGGTTGTTCGGTAGAACCAACCGTAGCCCGACGGGAAGTGTTTGATCGATGTGAGATAGATGCTTTGGACCGTTCGATTGACGGCGGGATGCACCAGGTCCATGTAGTCGAGTTCAACTGAGGCAACATTGGGCGACGTGGCGGCCAGAGCGTCACAGATCGCTCGCCCCGCCTGCCAGTGCCCAGCCCCATATCGAGCAGAGAGCACTAGCACATCGGCATGGCCGACATGGCCCCGTATCAGCCGACTCCTCTCAGTCCACCGAGAGTATGGGCCCGGGGATGCCACCACGCGACTCACCTCTTGATGGCGTTCTACCCTGCATCTTGCCCATGGCTGACAAGAGCCATCCCTTTCCAGAAAGCAGCGCTGTGTCCAAGAGTTGTTTCATCCAACATATGTTCCACTGTGGTTTCTCCATTCCTGCTCTCCGAGGATTTCGGCGTGCCACAGAGAAACTCTAATACAGCGTGGGGTGGTAACGGGTGCGTCGACTAGCTGGCATCGCCGTGATTCTGCTGGCCTTGACGGCCTGCGGTGCGACGGTCTCCAGGAATACCTCAGCGACCCGTTCGTCGGCTGCACAGAGCACGACAACCAGCACAACGCGTCCGCTCGGGACCATAGGATCCTCCTCCAGCGGGTCCTCGACCGCAACCGGAGGGACATATACCTCTGCGACCCGTTCGTCCTCTGCAGAGAGCGCGACATCCGCTACAACGCGTCCGCTCGGGACCATAGGATCCTCCTCCAGCGGGTCGTCGCCAGCGGCCGATGGAGGAACGCCGGACAGAATCCAGATACCGATCCTGATGTATCACGTGATCGCAGCGCCGCCCCCCACCCAGTACGCATACCTGTATGTTACTCCGAATCGGTTCCGAAAGGAGATGCAGGGTCTGCAGGCCGCAGGCTTTTGCGCGGTGACCCTGCAGTCGGCCTATGCCATCTGGACCGGCGCGGCCGCGCCTCCAGCGGGGTGCACTCCGCTGGTTCTTCGTTTTGATGATGGATACACCAGTGCGTTCACATCGGCTTTTCCGTTATTGGAGCAGATGGGCTGGCCGGGCTCTCTCTGCCAGCAAGTTCAGCGTGTGAACATCCCGGGCGGGTTGCCGTCCACCGCGATCCAAACGATGCTCGGGGCCGGTTGGGAACTCCTCGACCACGGGTACTACAATCCTGAATTGAGTCTCATCGGTGCTTCGCCTGCGCAGATTTCCACACAGGTGATCACCTCGCGGGCCGACCTAGAGACGGAATTCCACACCACCGTCGACTTCTACTGTTGGCCGCTCGGATACTATGACACGGGCGCGATCACCGTTGTGAAACAGGCGGGGTTTGAGGGGGCCCTCGGCGTCACCTCCGGCGACGCCGACCCTGCCATCCAGGGGTGGTGGCGGCTCGACTCGATTCCCGCCTGGGGGTATTTATCGAGTGCCTCTCTGGTTGCGCGTGTTGTAGCCATGCAGAAGAGTATGCCGACGATTCCGCCAAGGAACTATGTGCCAACGTGAAGGCGGGGAACAAGTGCACTGTGGGGCCGGGATGTCCGATCCCTGATCCAACCGCAGGGTCGACCCCACCATTGTGAGGAATAAACAACGATTATAGACAGATACTGGAACAACCAGGATATGGCGTGAAGGAGAAAGAACTCCCCTGATTGGCCCGGTGAACCGAGCCGGTCCATCCCATTCCGGGCCAGGGAGAGGAGTACGACGAGTGTAACGGGAGGCCGGGAGACCGGCAATGGAGCAATGGACCAGATGCGGGCGTTGGCACGGGAGGAACTGCATCGGCGGTTGTCTCCTGGGGCGACGG
>JAJYVN010000175.1 GCA_021791995.1 Bacillota bacterium | reverse complement strand
ACACGGATCGGCGGGGCTACCTAATGGGCGTGGTGGCCAATCTGGCGGTGGAGGCCGCGCAGGCTGCGGGCAAGCCGCTAGCGCACGAAGACTTGGGATTCACCAAGGAGCACGACACCAACCGCGCCTTCAACCGCTACAGCAGCAATTTCCCCTATGCCAAACTGACGGAGGCCATGGACCGGCGGGCCAGCCGGTTCGGTGTGCCGGTCGCCTTAGTTAATCCCGCTTACACATCAGCCGAAGGCCGCTGGCGGTTTGCGCCGGACCTCGGTTGGTCGGCGCATGAAGCGGCGGCATTGTGTATCGGGCGGAAGGCGCTTGGGCTCCGGCGGCGATTCCCGCGGCGACTGCGAGGGCGTCTGGAGACGGTACGGCAGGCACTGGCGGTTGAGGCGGTACGGCAGGCGACGACGGAGAAAGGCTCCCCTATAGAAGGACGAGCCCGGACCATCGCGACCGCCTGCAAGCGGATCGGGACCATGCTGGGGGAAGCGCGTCTTCTGCGGAGCGGAGCCATCGGGGAAGGGGATCTGGCTGCGTTGCGTGCCAGGGACTACCCCCGATGGCGGAAGCGACGAGGAGAGCGTGATGGACCCTGGGCGACCCTGGTAGCGCTGCAGCGGAAACGATGGGGAAGGGCGCTGTTAGTGGGGTCAGCGGAAAACCCATAGGGGGGCCTAACAGGCCGCCGGGGACCTGAGAAGGGGCGGTGTCGCGGGACCGGGCCGATTCTGGCAACGGACGCGGGCCGTGCGAGGGCTCTCCGGTTCGGGTGGGAGTCCCGGCGTGCGCGGCAGTAGCCGCGTAGCCCGAGTTCGCCTGTTGCCTGCAGTCCCGCAAGGGGCAAATCCAAGGCCGAAAGGGGCGAAAGCCTGGTCGGGCGGACGGTGTGGAATGCCGCAAGAGCGGTTTGTACACATGTTTCTAACCAGGATGAACATGTCGACGGTGCTCATGCCGACAGAGCATCGCTGGGGTGAGCTGATCACGCGAGTGTTGCGCGTCAATGGCGATCCCCAGAACGAGCTGGATGTTGTTGCAGTGCTGGAATCCTTGGGGTGGACCGACCGGCAGGCTCAAGAGCAGATGGGGTTCACGGACCTCTTCGATCTGGCGCACGACATGTATCCGAACATTCGGTCGGAAGTGCGCCAAGAGGTCGCAAGCCTGCAGCCGACGCGGTCGTGGAGCCAGAGGGTGGGGCACTTTGCCTGGCACGTTCTGCGCGGGATGATGTTCATGCTGCCGATCCTCGTTTCGGTGATGGCCATGATCGTGCTCCATATCTCGTATGCCTCCTTTCAATACTTCAGCGTTTCGCAGGCGACCGCACTGGCCTTGGCCAGTTTTCTTTCTTCGGTGGTCACCGGCGGATTTATTCAGTCGATGGCGCACTCGGTCTATCTCTTTTTGGGGTATGCCGAACCGCACATGGCCAAAAAGGTTGCCGCGTTATGGATGCATTGGGGGATGTATGCGGCGGTGGTGGTACTGGCAGTGCTGCTCCTTGTGGATATCCCCATTCGGTACATGCCACTGTCCCTGGTGGTGTTCATGGCCCTGTATACGTTTTTCCTTGCAGCGCTGTGGCTCGCATTTGCGCAGTTGTATGTGTTGCATCGGGAGTATCTGTTAGTGGGAATCACCCTCGTTTCCGCTCTTTGCGCCTATGCCATTTGGCACGCAGGGTTGCCGGTGGAAGTGGCCAATGTCGCCGGCATCGTGCTCGGAACAGTCGTTGCGCTGATGGTGGCGAGTTCCGACTTTGCCCGGCGGGGCAGGGAGGGGAAACACCGACTGCGGGTGGTGCGTCCGCGCAATAGTCAATTGGCCTATGTCTCTAGTGCTTACTTCCTATACGGGGTGATGTACTTTCTCTACCTGTACATTGATCGATTGGTGTCTTGGTCCACACAGTTTTCGATCATGCCCTACTACATCTGGTTTCGTGGGCAGTATGAACTGGGGATGGATTGGTCCATCATCATGCTTGTTCTACCCGTTGGGCTGGCGGAAGGGCTGATCTATGAACTGATGCAGGAGATCCAATACGCGAGTCAGCGCGCTCCAGCATCGTCTGCAGAGCATATGGCACACGTCTTTCGCGATCGCTACGCCCGATCCCTTATTCCCATGGTAGTCATTAGCGCCATGGGGGTGTTGGGGGGACAATTGCTTGTACGATGGGCGGCAGGCGTGCATTTCTTAGCCGGTGCCACCCCGAGTTCAGTCATTGAACACTATGTTTTCACCCTTTCCAGCGTTGGTTATGTTCTGTTGGGCATTGCCCTCTACAACATCCTGCTGATGTTCAGCCTGGGTGTGCCGAAGCCCGCCCTGCGCACCATGGTATGGGCGTTGGCGGTCGACTTTGGGGTGGGCATGGTGTTGACTCGGGCCTTCGGCCAGTACCAACTTGCGGTCTGGGGGTTGGTGTTCGGCAGTGCCTTTCTGCTGGCGGCAACCACACGAGCATTGCTTCAAATGTTACCCCACATCGACTTCTTGATGTACAGGATGGTGTGAGCTGAGCGTGTCGTGGCCCCTCGGGGTAACCGCTTCGACGCTGGTGTGCACGGGGATCGCCATCGTGGCTGCCTTGGTGCGCCTGCCACAGGCGATGGTCTTCACATTCCATCGTTGTTTGGTCCGCAGGGCGGTTAGGGTTTCCGCGGTGGTCTCGGTCGGAACGGGTTACTACGGATGGGTGCCTTGGATGGTGCAATGGCGCTTGCGCTGGCCGGGTCGTCGGCCGACATCGGCACGGACGCCGACGGTGCTCCGTGATGTACGCCACAGGTACCGTTCCACGGTCCGACCCGGTCGGGCGTGTGCCCAACATTCGGAGCGAGTTGCTGTGTGGAGGATCCAGGCGGGATTGTGCATGGGGGGGTGGGGGGCGATCCGCATCGGCGTGCGGCCATGGTTTGTCGGTGCGTATCGGGTCGCTTCCGTCGTGAGCGAACCGGCTCCTCTGGCGCCCCTGGAGCGGTCGGTGTTTGTTGCATGATCGGTTTGTTTGGATCGATTGTCACCATGCTGCGCGTATACCTGGGCGCCGCGGTTCTCCTTCTGATATTACCGTGGATCGCCTGGCCTGGATCGCTGGAGGATGGTCGCCTCAAGGCTTTTTGGCGCACGTTGCTCATCGGCGTGGCCTTCTGGATCGCGGTAGGCTACCTACTGTCAGCGCTCGGCTTCTTTGAACCGATCACGCTCTTTCTTTCAGCGGTTGTCGGTGTGGTGGGTGCGCGTGGGTATCGACGGAGGTTGCGGAATTCTGCGGTGACGACTGCCCCCACCGAGCAACGCGCCATGGATGTCGGCATTCTGGATAGAAACGTGGGGGAACTTTGGCGGACGGTGATCGTGCCTGCTGGGAAACAGCTACGGAGGTGGGCGGGAGCACAGTGTTCTCGGCCCTTGCGGGACCCATACACCGTGGGGACGCTGGCGGTGCTGGCTGCCTCTTTTGGTTTACGGGCGTGGGGGCCACTGCATCAAGTTGCGCCCGGATCCTCAGACGGCTATGTGCACCTGCTCTGGACCAAGGAGTTCATGCTGGACCACCCCTTTTACGGCGGGGTGTATCCCGAGGGAATGCATGCCATTGCCGCCGCAATCGCTACAATTTTCTTTATCAATCCGCTAAGTGTGCTGCGATTCATCGGCCCGATGGACGGGCTACTCATGGTGTTGGGCGTGTATACGCTGACGCGCGAGACGAGCGGAAATCGATTGGCAGCTATTACGGCGTTGGCCATCTTCGGGTTGAGCACGAATTCACCGCTACCGGAGCAGGCGTGGCGACAGATGAACGATTTACCGCAGGAAGCATCGGCTGCCTTTTTTGGCTACGGCGTTGCCCTTGCTTGGGAGTATTTGCGCACAGGGAGGGATGTGGCGCTCTGGCTCTATGGATTGTGCACCACGGTTGAACTGTGGATTCACCCATACAGCCCCGCCTTCGCCACGGTAGTGGTCGGGGCGCTGGTTGTGGGTCGGTGGGCCGTGCACGGCTGGCGTGACGTAGTGGGTTGGCGGGTCATCGCTGGCACCACGGTGGCGGGGATTATCGGACTGCTACCGCTCGCCATTGGTCTGGCTCTGGGTGTCCCGTTCTTCCATAGTGGGCTCAGCTTTGTGCTGCAGTCGGTTAGCGGTACTTCGAAGACGGTGTCCCATCCCTTGAGTGCGTTGATCACATCACCCTTGTATGTGCAGTTGGGCGCAGCCCTCGGGTTGGCGATCTGTGTGCTCAGCGTGTGGTCGGTCCCTGCCAAGCGACAGGATCGATTGGGTTTGGGCCTGGCCTTGATGGCGATATGGCTTCTGTACATGGCGCATTCCTTGGGACTCCCGTCGTTGGCGGACGCGTATCGTGTCGGCGAGTTCTACAGCATGCTGCTCTGTGCAGTCGGTGTCACTTTGGTGTTTTTGGGCCCCTGGGGGAAGCCGTCCCATGTGGGCGCGAGTGTTGCTGTTGCCGGGCTCTTGGTGGTGCCGGGCATGGTGCGTTGGCCACCGGCGCCCCCTGTGCCGGCACACTATGAACCTCTCGATTCCGGCAAGGTGTACCTCAAGATTGAGCGGACACTCACGCCGGATACCTGGACGATCATTTCGCCTGTGCAACAGTACAGCGAGGTGCTGGGGAAGGGCTACCACGCCGAACTCAGCACGTTTTTGAAGCAATACCCGCTGAGCGAAGCGGCGGATTCGAGTTTCTCTCTTCCCAAAGCGATGAAGACGCCTGAGGTCTTCATCTGGGTGCAGACGCATCCGATTCCGGGTGCCGATGTGCTGGAGCAGAAAAGCATTGCCGTGTGGTCGCAGGCCTATGCCCAGGCCCACCCCGGGACGATGACGGTCTATTTCCGCAATTCTGGTTTTGTGGTGTACGAGGTCAAGGCGTAGGAGGTGTCCCGGTGCGCGTGCTACTGCTCCCGGTGTGGAACGAGCGAGGCACGGTCTTGGCGACCCTGGATGCAGCGGCTTCCGAGGTGGACCGCATGATCGTGCTGGATGATGGCAGCACGGACGGCAGTGCCGAGCTCGTTCAGGGATGGATGGGCAGAGCCGAAGTCCCGATGGATTTGTTGCGTCACGCGCGTAATCAGGGGCTGGCCAGCGCCATCCTCACGATGTTGGCGTACCTCCTAAGGCTGCAGCGTGATGGAGTGCTCCTGGCCTCGGATCAGGTGGCGATCATGGATGCGGATGGTCAGCACCGGGCCCAGGATTTCGCCAAGCTTGACGAGTATCTACGCTGTGGGGCGTATGATGTGGTGGTCGGCGCGCGTGATCTGCGGATGTACCCCCCGTACAAGCGGGTGGGGAATCGTTTGTTGTCTGCATGGGCGTCCCTTTTGAGCGGTCAACGGTATGCGGACGCGGAGTGTGGTCTGCGCCTGTTTCGTGTGGCCGCGGTTTCTGCGCTTCTGACGTATTGCGCCGGATTCCGTTACAGCATTGCTCAGGAGATGTGCGTGGTGTTGCCGCCGCTCGGCTACCGCGTGCGGGGGGATGTCCCCGTGTCCATCGCGCATTACCGTCAGGGGGCGCGTTTCCGCGATGGCTTCGCCAACCTTACCTTCGGGCTGTGGGCGGCGGTGCGCGTGCGACTGCGGTGGGGGTATGATCCGCTTCGCCGCGCGGAGGCGATGCTGTCCGTCGTTTCGGTCGTGCGTAGCAGCGGCGGGCGCCAAGGCGCGGCCACTGCCTCACCGATCGACGGGGTGCAGGTTGGTTCGGGGACGCCTCGTGAAGCCGCAGTGATGCTCGTGGACCGCGAACGCCGTGGCGCGAGTCCCTACCTATAGTAGGGCGGGATGAGCGGTGTTGGGTAAGCGTTGTCCCGCGCACCTACCGTCGCGTGCTATCGTGCAAGTGAGGGACGTCTCTGCACCACTACGCATCCCGAATGCGCGGTGCTGTCACGGTGGATCGGGCCTTCTTAAGGCCCGTTTCGATGCGGACCGCCTGTGACCGACAGGGTAGGTGTGGAGCCCGGGGGGGAATGGGGCATGTGGGGCCGACCGCGCGGAACCGCTGCGCTACAAGAGGCCTGGTCCGTGTTTCTCTCGGGCCTGCAGTCACCCTATGCGTTGGACATGGTGCTCTTGGCCGCTCTGGACGCATTGGCGGTCTTGGTGCCCGCCGAAGGCTACTTTGCCTATGCGGGGGCCGTCGGTGCGCAGAGGCTGATGATGCGCGCGACCAGGTTGACGACCTCGGTGCCGACGGTGGGCCCCCATTACGCGGGCCTGCTCGCGGGTGCGCCCATGCGCGCCCATCCCGTGGAGGTGCCCGTCCCCCCACACCCAGAGGGGTGCCAGGTGGACGGTCCGGCCTCCGACGCCTTTTTGTCGCTGACGTGCGGTCGATCCGTTGTGCTAC
>JAJYVN010000174.1 GCA_021791995.1 Bacillota bacterium | reverse complement strand
CTGCTTCGCCCAGGCATCGGTCTGCACCCCCAGTCGGGCCAGCTTTCTGACGGGGCGGTACCCGCGCACCACACGCTGTCGGCAGAATGGTCAGGACATCCCTTCCGACGAGGTGCTGGTCTCCCGGCAGTTCGCAGAGGCCGGATACACCGCGGGCCTCGCCGGGAAACTGCATCTTTCTGCCTGCCAGCCTGAGGTCGCGCCCGCGGGGGAGCGTCGCATCGAAGACGGCTACGCCGAGTTCCATTGGTCCCACCACCCGAGCCCAGACTGGCCGACCAACGAGTACATCCGTTGGGTCCGCGAGCACGGCGCACGGTACCGGACAGAGCCCTTCCCTGCATGCAAACACGTGCGCATGGGAATGCCCGAGGAGTTGCATCAAACCACCTGGTGCGCCGACAAGGCGATAGGGTTTTTGGAACACAACGCCCGCTTCCAGCGACCCTGGCTGATGTCGGTCAACATCTTTGATCCACACCACCCGTTTGATCCACCCGAGGCATACCTGCAGCGCTTCATCGACCAGCTCTCGAGCATACCGCTTCCGAATTACGTACCAAGAGAGCTCGACACCAAGCCAGCCGTGCAGATGCATTGCCACCGGGGTGCGTACGGCATTCCAGGCAACTACGCGGCCGACACCATGGAACCCTCCGACCACCGATTCCTCCGGGCAGCGTATTGGGCTATGTGTGAGCTGATTGACCGGCAGGTGGGGCGCATCCTGGAAGCGCTTGCGTCCTCCGGACAGGCCGAGAACACGATCGTTGTGTTCATGTCCGATCACGGAGAAATGCTGGGCGATCATGGCATCTACCTCAAGGGCCCGTTCCTGTATGATCCGGCCGTGCGGGTGCCGCTTATCATCGCGTGGCCGGGCCAGATTGCCCCCCGTCGCCACGAGGAGTTGGTGGAGTTGGTCGACCTCGCCCCCACCCTGCTGGAGGCGGCAGGCATCCCTCCGCACCCGGGCATGCAGGGCCGCTCGCTGTGGGCGGATCTCGTGGCCGGAACCGCAGAGGACCCCCGCACCGACGTCTACTGCGAACACTACACCAAACTCCCTCCGGGGGGATTTACCACCATGCTGCGCACCAACACACACAAGCTCGTTGCCCACCACGGGACTGGCACTGGGGAACTCTATGATCTGCAGCGCGATCCTGGGGAGAACGTGAACCGGTGGGATGACCCAGGATGCCGGGTGGAGAAGATGGAGCTATTGACACGGCTGTGCGATCGCATGGCCTGGACCACTGATCCACTGCCTCTGCGTCGCTCCATGTGGTGATCCAGAGGCGTGACACAGGTTTCCAAACACAACGGCCGGGGGCGGGTTTCAATGCCGCAGAATAATGATCGATCGCTCATGTATCCGTTGTCGCTACGCCTGGCCGGACGGCTCATCGCCGTCGAGGGGATTGACGGCAGCGGCAAGAGCACACAGGCCCAACTCTTGGCGCAATGGCTGCGGGATAAGGGCTACATCGTGCACGAAACGTCGTGGAACTCCTCCCCGCTGATCAAGCGGGACCTGCGCCGCGCCAAGCGGCGCACTTCCCTGACTCCACGCACCTTCAGCCTGATGCATGCGGCCGACTTGGCCGAACGTCTGGAACGGGAAATCCTCTGCCCCCTCCGCGCCGGCCAATTGGTGTTGGCTGACCGCTGGGTCTATACGGCTCTGACGCGTGATGTGGCGCGTGGGATGGATCCGAAATGGCTGCGCGCACTGTATGCCATGGCACCCCGCCCCCACCTCACCGTCTACTTCCGTGTCCCCGTGGAGGTTGCCCTCAGACGCATCGCCATTGGACGCAGCGAAATTCGTTACTACGAAGCAGGGATGGACTTGGGGCTCGCGTCCACCCCACAGGAGAGTTTCCTCTTGTTCCAGCGTCGTGTCGTTGAGCACTATGAGCAGTTGGTCCAAACGGATGGTCTGGAGGTCATTGACGCGGTGGAGCCCGTCGCGGTTCAGCAAAAGCGGCTGCGCGCGATGGCCGACAGGGTGTTGCACAAAAAGCGGATTGCGTCTCCCCGCGTCGTAGAGGTTGTGACAGGATCCCATGCCCGCTGACAGGGGGATGGACGATTCGTCGTCGAGGAGGTTCGCGGTGTCGTCACGAGCACAACCCGGACAGTTCATCGCCATCGAGGGCGGCGATGGCGCTGGTCGGTCCACCCAGATCGGACTCTTGCTCCCCTGGCTCCAAAGCAAGGGGTGGGCGCCGCTGCAAGTCGGACTTGGGCGCTCCACGCTCATCCGCCGAACGCTGCGAGATCTCCGCCGCGGTCGAGAGGTGGGCAACTGGACATTGGCCTTGGTCTATGCCGCCGACCTAACGGATCAAGCGGAGTGGGCCGTCGCGCAGGCCCTGGCGGCCGGCTTCACCGTGGTGGCGGATCGTTGGACCACTACCGCTCTCGCTCGGTGCGCGGTACGTGGGATCCCACCCGCATGGTTGGAGCACCTTCTGCCCTCCGAACCACAGCCTGATATCCGCATCCATCTCCAGGTACCACCCCAGCGTCGTTTAGAGCGCGAGGTCGCCAAGCGGGGTGTTCCCACATGGATGGAGGCGGGCCGTGACCTCTTCGCGCGCGGAGATCCCCTGCGGGGCTTCATTCGGTATCAGCGACTGTTGGATCAGCAAATCCAGGAGCTTGGATCGAAGTGCGGCAACTGGCACACCCTCGACGGCGAAGGCAACGTAGCGGAGGTGCAAAAGCGCCTGCGGGATATGGTGTCGCGATTGGTACGCAGTGTGCATATGGGGGAGGATAAGGATGGGCAGGCGCCGGAGCCCCAATAACCGCTCCACCCCGGATGGCGGCGTGGAGGGACCCCCTGGGTCCCTGGCAGAGTTGCGAGATCAGGTGCTGGCGGTAGGGGATAAGTATGGGTACGATGCAGAGCACGCTCGCCAAGTGGCAGCGCTGTCGCATGAACTATTCGTCCAACTGCGTGTGGTTCACCAGTTGGACGAGTCTTGGCTCCCGATTCTGGACCACGCCGCGCTACTGCACGATATCGGCTACTTCGTGAACGCCCGAAAACACCATCGCCACACGGCATCGCTCATCCTCGCGGATGCCCTGCTGGACGGGTATCCCAAGCCGTGGCGCGCAGTGGTTGCCCTAGTCGCGCGCAACCATCGCAAGCGGCCGCGGCAGGCGCCGAAGTCGTTGGGGGCACAGAGGCAACGGGCGGTGGCTCGGCTCACCGCGATCCTGCGCATCGCCGATGCCCTCGACTACAACCACGATGCCCAGACGCGGCTGCAACGGGTGCAGATCTCCGAAACACGCGTGCGAGTGGAACTCGCCGGGGTACGCCTGGCAAGCCTGCGCCGTGTGCTCGAACAAAAATCCGCCTATTTCCCAGAGCCGTTCGCCCTTCCCGTGACGTTCACGCTCACGACTGGCTCGGGAAGAGGACAACCGGTTGGCCGGGGTGGGAGGGGCTGAAGATGCGCCGTGTCGGCATGGTGGACATCGGCAGCAATACGGTCCGGCTCTCCATCGTGGAGATCCGGACCGATGGCGGATACCTTGTGCGCCACGAGCAAAAGGCCAATCTGCGCCTGGCCGCTCGCATCAACGCAGACGGGACCTTCCAGCCCAGCGCGGCCGATGAGGCCATTACGATCCTGCAGGACTTTCAGGCGGCAGGGGACGACTGGAACGTCGGTCGTTGGTCCGCCGTGGCAACTGCGGCAGTGCGCCAGGCAGTGGATGGGCCCGCCTTCGTCGATCGCATTGCGCGTGCGGTTGGCATCAACATTCGGATCATCAACGCGGCCGAAGAGGCTCATGCCGGCCTGATCGGCGCGCTCAACACCATCGCCGAGCAGGATGGGTTCACCGTGGACATCGGTGGCGGCAGCACCGAGATTACACGCTTCGTCGCTCGCCGGCGCGTGACCGGGGTGAGCCTGCAGTGGGGCGCCGTGAACGCGGCTGCACGCTTTGGATTGGAGGGCCGGGCCAAGGCAGGGGCTTTGGCCGAACTCACCAAGGCCCTGGACGGTGCACTCCAGGAACAGGACCCGCGGATCTTCTCCGCACCCGGTCTTCGTCTGATCGGCATCGGCGGCACCGCACGCGCGCTCGCCAAGTTGGACCGACGCAGGCGCCACTACCCTCTGCCAGCGGTGCACAACTATCTATTGCCCCCGAGCCAGGTCATCGCGTTTCGCGACGAATTGACGGCCATGAACGTCAACGAACGCGCCCGTGTGCCAGGCCTCACAGCCGACCGTGCGGATCTTTTGGCAGCAGGCACGGCGCTCTTTGCCTGGGTGGTCGAGCGCGCCCGACCCGTGCACGTCGTGGTGAGCGGTAGCGGGCTGCGCGAGGGGCTCTTCTATCAGGAGTTTCTGGCCGATCACGAAACGCCCGTTTTTGACGACGTCTTGGAAGCCAGCATCTCCAACCTGGAACGCTTGCACGGGTTGCCCGTCGGGCGTTGTCGACGCATCGCGGGGCTTGCGACGAGCATCTGGACCGCACTGGGGGATGAGGCGCGCACGATCCGCCCGCCGTTGGTCGCCGCCGCAGCACGCCTGCGCGATGTCGGCACGACTGTCAATTACTACGACCGCGAACGGCATGCCGCATACATCCTGCGGGAGGGCCGACTCTTCGGAGTCGACCATCGCGAACGGCTTCTGCTTGCGGCGGCGGCGGGGTATGAGGGACCATCCAAGACGCGATCGTGGTTAGCCCCATTTGCTGCGCTCTTGACGTCGGGGGACGAGCAACTTGCGATCTGCATGGGGATCTGTGTGAGCCTGGCACACCGCATTGATGCAGACACCCGGGGCCATGCTGGCCCACTCTCGCTCACCGTCCTCCCTTCCGCGGTGCGCATCACAACATCCGGCAACTCCCCACATGGCTTTGCGTCCGCCCAAGCCTTAGGTGGCGACTTTCGCAAGGCTTTCGGTCGAGCGTTGGCGCTCGGTACCGCTGCATCCACCGACTGAGCGCAGGCCTCAACACTGAAGCCCCTCCCACCCCTCAGTGGTCAGCCGGCAGAGGTCCGGTGTGATGATCAGTCCTTCCGCACCCTGATCACCGAGCCAGCGGATCCCCGCCTCCGGCCCCATAACGGTCGCCGCGGTGCTGAGCGCATCCGCCACAACGGCCGTCGGCGCATAGACGGTGCAACTGGCCACCGTATCGACCGCCTCTCCACTCACTGGACGCACGTGATGGCTCTGGCCACGGGCACGTCGGCGGTAATCGCCCGAGGTACAAACAGCACCCTGGGCCACCTCGAGACAGGCCGCCAGAGCCCCCTCCTCCCGTGGATGCTGCACCCCAATCTTCCAGGCACCTCCCTCCCGATTGATGCCAAAGACCGCGATGTCACCACCCGCATCCACCGCCCCCCCCGCGAGTCCGCGCAACTCCATCAGGGCGAGGTCGATCGCGAGCCCCTTGGCTACGCCGCCGAGATCAAGCAAGACCGGCCGGCGTAGCGTCACCGTCCGGTTTCTGCGGCGGAGTACCACCGCCCGCCAGTCCGGAGGAGCCGACCGAAGACCGGAGGGGTGCGATTCCCCACTGCGATAATTGCGATCAAACCCCAGCGCTTCCATCTGGGCGCCCACCGTCGGATCGAAGGCACCCATGGACTCTTGGGCGACGCGCAGCGCCACTGTGAGGGCCTCGAAGAGCAATGGGCTGACTGGGATCGCCTCTCCGCAATGCAGCGACAGCTGGCGCAACTCGCTGGATGGGTCGAAGCGGCTACACTGACGTTCCACCGCTGCGAACCATTCAAACGCCCGCCCGATGGCGTCCGCGCACTCGGATCCGTCACGCGTGACCGCCTCCACGGTGACCGTTGTGTCCATCCAAACCTCGCTGCGCTGAACCGCAATCAGGCGGCGCACTCCCGATCACCTCAAAGCGCACAGGGGCAGCGCCTCATTTTGGTCGATTGTGCTCCCCCTGTGCGCGTGCCCAGATGGCCGCCGCCTCACTGCGGCGCGCTACCTCGAGCTTCTGCAGGATGCTCGACACGTAATGCTTGACCGTCTTGTCGCTGAGAAAGACCTCCCTGCCAATCTCGCGGTTGGTCTTTCCCTCCGCCATTAGGCTGAGAATGTGCTGCTCCTGTGCGGTGAGTTCGGAGAGGGGATCAGCGGGGGCCTCTGCCGCCGGACGGCGCAGCCGTTCGAATACCTGCCGGGTTACGGCTGGGTCCAGCAGTGATCCGCCACTGTGAACCGTCCGCATGGCACTGATCAGGTCACGTCCACGGGTCTGTTTGAGCAGATACCCAGCGGCCCCCGCCATGATGGAGGCAAAGAGCGCCTCGTCGTCCGCATAGGAGGTCAGCATCAGGACGCGCGTATCCGGGCGTTGACTGCGGATTTCCCGACAGACCTCGACGCCACTTCCATCCGGCAGA
>JAJYVN010000173.1 GCA_021791995.1 Bacillota bacterium | reverse complement strand
TCGCCGCTTCGTCCCCAATTCTCGACGCCGGCGCACTTGAGGTGTGAGACGATGACCGGCACGCCGCAGCGCCGGCCCGCGTCGAATGCCTCCTGCAGCGCGTCCAGAATGGCGGCTGCCTCGCTGCGGAGGTGCGTGGTGTAGACCGCGCCCGCCGCAGTGAGCGGCTGCATGAGCGCGATGACCTCATCCGCGGTGGCCGCGTTTGCCGAACCGTAAGCGAGGCCGGTGCTGAGTCCCAGCGCGCCGTGCTGCAGGGCTTCCTGCAACTGGGCGCGCATGGCGTCGATCTCGCTTTGACGGGCGGGGCGATCCAGGCGGTCCATGTGATTGTTGCGGAGGGCCGTGTGACCGACGAGCGCGCGCACGTTGACGGCGGGCCGGGCCTGGTTGACGGCATGGGCGTAGTCGGCGAATCGGGGATAACGGAAGAGCGTGGCATCGCCCAGCAGGTTCATGGGATCTGGCGGGTTGGCGCGAAGCGTGACGGGGGCGGCGCTGATGCCGCAGTTGCCGACGATGACGGTGGTGACGCCCTGCGAGATCTTGGGCAGCATCTGCGGGGTGCGGATCACGCTTGTGTCGTCGTGCGTGTGCGTATCGATGAAGCCGGGCGCGAGGGCGAGGCCATCGGCGTCGACGCAGGTGTGTGCGTCGATGTTGAGAGATGGGCCGACGGCGACAATGCGATCGCCACGGATGGCCACGTCGGCGGGCGCGGATGTGATATCGATACCACCGATTACGCGCGCATGACGGATCAGGGTGTCACATGAAGAGATTGCTGTCATCTGGGGTACTGGCCGGGTAACTCACTATATAAAGGAATTGACGCGGCATGCAACGCATGCGTGCCAGTATTTTGCAGGTTCAAGGAGACCCCATTGCCCAGCGATCCTGCCGCGAAGGCAGCCCAGCTCTCGCTTATCTCCCCGCTGAACAAGGGCATCGGCCATCTTGCGCAGGCGGTGTCTCCGGCAGAAATCGCGGGGCGCGGATGGAACCTGCTCCACGAGGACCTGAGCCTGCCGGCGGCCGTGCTGTACCAGGAGAAGCTGCAGCACAACCTGAGGTGGATGCAGGAGTTCATCGCCGCCTATGGCGTGAAACTGGCGCCGCACGGGAAGACGACGATGGCTCCGGCGCTGTTTGCCCTGCAACTGGAGCACGGAGCCTGGGGTATCACGCTGGCCACGCCACACCAGACGCTCGTGGCGCATGAGCATGGCGTGCGCCGCGTTCTGATGGCGAACCAGCTGATTGGCCGGGAAAACATGGCGATCCTCTCGCGGCTGCTAAACGATCCGGCGTTTGACTACTACTGCCTGGTGGACTCGGCTGCTCAGGTGGACCAGCTGGGCGCCTTCTATGCCGCGCGAGGCCAGCGCCTGCAAGTGCTGCTGGAACTGGGCGTGACGGGAGGCCGCACCGGTGTGCGCGATGAAGACCAACTGCGCGCGGTGCTGGATGCCCTGTTGCGGTGGAGCGGGTCCATTGCGCTGTGCGGCGTGGAGCTGTACGAAGGCGTGCTCGCGGATGAGAGCTCGATTCGTGAATTTCTTGCGCGCGCGGTTGAGGTCACACGAAGGCTGACCGCGGAAGGCCGCTTCCAGCGGCTCCCTGCCCTGCTTTCCGGCGCGGGTTCAGCATGGTACGACGTGGTGGCCGAGGTCTTCTCCGATGCCGCGCTGGGCGATTCGGTGGAGGTGATTCTGCGGCCGGGGTGCTACCTGACGCACGACGCGGGGGTGTATCGCAGCGCGCAGGAAAGGATTCTGGAGCATAATCCCGTGGCTCGGCGCATGCATTCAGGACTGAAGCCTGCGATGCAGGTGTGGGCGTATGTACAGTCTGTTCCTGAACCGCAAAGGGCGATTGTTGCGCTGGGCAAGCGGGATGCCGCCTTCGATGCGGGCTTCCCCATGCCGGCGTTGTGGTTCCGGCCCGGGCAGGGATCTCCCGTGGCGTCTCCGGGCCATTGGGCGATCACCAAAATGATGGATCAACACGCCTACCTGGAGTGCTCAGCGGAGGATGATCTTCGCGTCGGCGACATGATTGGATTCGATATCTCGCACCCCTGCCTCACCTTCGACAAATGGCGAGCCATTCCTGTGCTCGATGCCGATTACCGGGCGGTGGACCTGGTGCAGACCTTCTTCTGATCGACACGTTCCTGATTGGATTTCGGTGCTGGCCGCATGGCGGTTTCCAGTTTCCAGTCTCCAGTGTTGGTGGTCAGGCGGAGCGCCGGGTGTTTGAGTTGACGGTGAAGACGGACTGGGGTGGGATGGGTTCGGGAACAGGTTGTGGTTCGTCGATGTTGTGGCGTGCGAGCTCGATGGCCTGGGCGCGGGTCTGGCAGGCACGCCAGCCGGTCTGAAGCCACTTTTCGATGTCGGCCTCAGTGACCTGTGGTCCGGTGGGTGGTCCGGCGTAGGGCGGACGGAGGGTGGAGGGCGGAGTTTCTCCCTTGGTGAGGTAGGCGTCGATCGTGGCCTCGAAGCTGAGGCGCTCGGCAAGGTGGCGGAGGGTGAGCAGACCCGAGTCCATGAGGGGGTGCTGAGGTTTCTGCTCGGCGATGTACTGCTCGGGGCCGACGGTGTCGCCGTTGTCGTACTGGATGTAGGCCTCGACGGAGTGGTCGGGTGCGAAGTCCTTGTGCTTGACGTTGGCGGCGGCCAGGCGGAGTCCGGAGATGTAGGCGCGGGCGTCGTTAGCGGTGATTTTGCCCTGGGAGAGGGCGGTGAGGACGCGTCCGAGGGCGATCTGGATGGCGGAGAGGTCTTCGAGGAGGGGGATTTCAATGCCGTTGGGCGGTGGCGGCGGGGGTGGATCTTCGCTTCGTTTGGGCATGCCGTGGGGGGTGCGGTGGTGGAGGTGGAAGAAGCAGTAATCCTCTTTCCAGACGCGGTGGGCGCGGCACTGGATTCCGTTGGCGCGCAGGTGACGGCATTGACTGGCCATGGTGGGTCTCCTTTCAGGGATGCAGCGGTCAGGGGTGAAACGGTCAGGGAGGTCGGCGCTTTGCGCCGGTGCTGGCCGCACGGGCAATCGCGGCTTCGCCGCCTTTCCGGTCGAAGCTTGGCTGGTGATTCAGGGTCGGCGCGTTGCGCCAATCCGGTCCCACACTTTCTCCTCGAACAGCGCGAGGAGAAAGTATGGGGCACCCGATTTCGTTGCTGGATCAGTGTTTTGTAAGTGGTTGAAAAAGCATGGTGTTATGGGAGGATTAGTCTCGTAAGTGGTTTAGAATCAGTGGATGGTTGCGGGCGCAGGGTTGTTGGTCGGCGCGTTGCGCCAATTCGGTCCCACACTTTCTCCTCGAACAGCGCGAGGAGAAAGTACGGGGCACCCGATTTCATTGCTGGATCAGTGTTTTGTAAGTGGTTGAAAAATCATATGGTTATGGGAGGATTAGTCTCGTAAGTCCAGTGGAATCAATGAGTTGGGTTTTGGGCAGCAAAAAGGCTCAGAGAAAGACCGATGGGGCGGTCTTTTTCTGAGCCTCTATTTCTAGCGTAGCAATTTTGAGGCTAATTCCCGGCAGGAATGGCCGTCTGGACTAAGGCGTGCTTCGCACGTCGAGCGGGAAGGTTTTTTCCAATGCATGTTATGACACCCGTTCGCTGCAGAAGACAGCGGCGGCGGAGGCTGGCGGGAGGGTGATGGTGAGAGTTCCTTGGGTGGGCGCGACGTGCTGGGTTTGTCTGGGGTGGAAGGGGTGTTCGCCGAGGGTGGCTCCGGCGAGGGTGACGTGGGAGATGGCATGGAGGCTGGGGGCGGCGAGGCTCCAGAGGGTGGCGTGGGCGTGAGTGCGGAGGGTGATCGAGAGCGGCTGTTGGGCGTCTTTGTTGATGAGGATGAGTCGGGTGTGGCCGGTTTCGGGGCTGCCGGGGAAGTCGGCGGCGTAGGCGGTGGCGCGGGTTGGGTCGATGGATGAATGGACGGGGCGCATGCGGCCGCCAGCGAGGAAGTTGGCGAGCTTCATACCGTAGAAGTCGGGGCGGGCGGTGAAGCCGGAGTGGCGGTCGCCGGCGATGGGGGTGTAGAAACTGCCGTTGGCAGCCTGAGCGGCGGCGCCGGGGCTGACTTTGAGTCCGGGGAGGTGGTTGCCGAGGGCGCGGCGGATGGCGCTGGTGCTGCCGCCGTGGAGGTTGACGCCGACGCATCCGTACGAGGCCAGTTCGAGCATGTAATCGGCGGCCCAGAGTGCGGAGGCGAAGGCGTTGCTCATGCCGGGCTTGCCGCCGCGGTAGCAGGAGTTTCCTTCGGTCATGCGGTAGGGCAGGTGGGCGGCGTGGGCGGCGGCCATGATGCGGGTGATGTCGCGGCGGACGCGTGGGTCAGGGCGCAGCAGGCGGGCGATGGTGACGCTGGGGTTGTCGGGCGGGCCCTCGGCATAGTAGTGGCTGGTGCAGGCGGCGATGTGACCGGGAAGATGTTTGGGAGCCTGCTCGGCGAAGCGGACGACCCAATCGACGGTAGAGCCGACGTCGGGACCTCCGAACTGGGCATGGGAGACGCGCTGGAGGATGGCGCGGGCGAAGGTGAGCCACTGGGTGAAGTAGCGGTCGTAATCCCAGGAGGGCGGGCGGAGGCCGTTGTTGGGCTGACCGTAGTAGTCGGGTTCGTTGCCGATTTGAAAGTAGGCCAGGCGGTCGCCGAGGGTGCGGGCGGCGTAGGCGGCTTCTTCGGCGGCGGCCTCGGGGGTGGCGGTGCCGAGGTTGAGGCCGTAGATGACGGTCCAGTTTGCGGCGTGGAGGAATCCGGCGAGGTTATCCACGGCTTCGGGATGGATGGCGGTGTAGGAGTGGGGCATCCAGTTGGCGGAGCTGTGGGCGTATTTGGGTGGCGGCGGCGGGGTCTGGCGAGGATGGGATTTCCACCAGCAGTATTCGCTGGAGTTGCCGCCGATGCGGAGGACGCCCTGGGGGCTGAGCGCGCGGAAGATGGCGACGAGGTTGTGGTCAGAGGCGGAGAAGAGCAAGGGGTCGGCGAGCTCGATTTTCTCGTAGCTGAGGCCGGCGTAGTTGAGCGGGATGGGCTGTGCGGCGGGCGGGCCGAGGGTGATGGGGAGCGGGGATTCGGCGGCGAGGAGTTTGGGCGCGAGCGCGGCGGTGGCGGCTGCGATGAGGGTGGTGTGGAGGAAGCGGCGGCGCGTGGTGCGGGAGTGGTTCACAGAGATCTCGGAGATGGCTGGCGCGGAGGTTCGGCGCGGGTGGATGGTTTGGGTCAGGCGGCGCGACGTGCGAGCGGCGGCTGTTGTCAGGTGCGCGAGTAGAGCACGGGGTTGAGCGGCGAGGCGATGCGTTCGCCGGGACGGATGCCGGGGCACCAGCGTGCGGTGTCGAGGATGTGATTTTTGTTCCTGGGCTCGATGAGGCGCATCTCCTCGTCCATGTAGATGATGGTCATGACTTCGCGGGGGCGGTTGGTGATGTTGGGTCCGGCGCGATGGAAGGTCCAGCCGGAGTGGAAGCTGACGTCGCCTAGGCGGAAGGAGCCTTCGTCGACGGGATAGGCGGCGAGGGCCTGCTGGAGGCGGGCTTCACTTTCGTCGGAGATTTCGAGGTCACGTCCGTAGTCGAGATGGTGGCTGCCGATGCTGAAGGCGAGCGGGCCCATTTCGAGGGGCGTGTCCTGGAGGGGGATCCATGCGGTGACGATGCGATGGCTGGAGACGGGCCAGTAGTACTGGTCGGCGTGCCAGGGAGTGATGCCGCCGCCGGGTTCCTTGTAGAGTGCCTGGTCGTGGTAGACGCGGACGCCGCTGCAGCCCATGAGCTCGGCGGCGATGCGTGCGAGGCGCTTGCCGAAGACGAAGCGGCGGAGCTCTTCGCCGTGGGTCCAGAGATTCATGATCTGGAGAAAGGCCTTGTCGTAGGTGGAGCGCTGGTCCATGGGGAGGTGCTGGGTATTGAGCTGGTGGACCTTAGCGGAGATGGCCTGACGGAAGTGGTCAAGGAGCGAAGGCGGGAGCACGGAAGGGAGTTTGATGAAACCGGTTTCATCAAAAGCGGCGATGTGCGCGGGGGTGAGCGGGCAGGGATGATCGAGGGCTTCCTGGAGAGCGTCGGCGGCGGGCATGGTTTACCTCAGGGTTGTCATTTTCTGCGGTGAGGCGCGGGGCGGTCAAATGCGGCGGGGCGATGCGCGGGGATGTTACAAAGGAGCGGCGCGGGATTGCTCGCTTGCCGCGCGAGGGATTCCGGATGAGGAGGGAGTGGTGAGGGTGAAGGGATGGCGCGGGGTTGGGGTTCTGGCGGCAGCGATGGTGCTGGGGGTGGGTGTGCAGGCGGCGGGGGTGGGGAATGGGTGGGTGAAGCCGGGGGCGGTGTGGCGAGATACGCAGGGGAAGGTGATTGAGGCGCATGGCGGCGGGATTCTGCACTACGGGCATGTGTGGTACTGGTTCGGGACGGACAGGAATCCGAAGCTGG
>JAJYVN010000172.1 GCA_021791995.1 Bacillota bacterium | reverse complement strand
TGGCGAAGGCGAAGGGAAGCGTGCTATTGAGTGCTGGTGCAATTGCCGATGTGGCCCGCACAACGGAGGAGCATCTATGAGAATTTCGTTTCTCAATGTGGGACATGGGGATTGTACCATTATCGAACATGCCAGCGGCCGACTCACCCTGGTTGACGTGAACAATTGTCTTGAACTCGACGAAGAGACGCTTGCGGAGGTAAGCGAGTATTACCGTGGCCGTACTTCCATGCTGGTCGAGACCCATGGCGTCCGCACATTTGGCATGGTGAAGGAGGCCGGTTACGACATCGAATTGACCAATCCCATTGAGTTCTTACACAAGAATTACCCTGGGAAGGATATCTTCCGCTATATCCAGAGTCACCCACACCTGGACCATATGAACGGCCTTGAGCAACTCAAAGCCCACAACATCGATATCGTGAACTTCTGGGACACGGAACACGACTTCACTCCGGAACTCGCCAACGACGCCGACCGGGCTTCGTGGGATGAGTATAAGCGCCTCCGGCGATCAGTGAACGGGTCTCCCAAAGTATTACGGCATTCATATGGTGCATCCGGTACATTTTGGAATCAGGAACCCGACGGTGTTAACGGTGGCGATGGAATCGACGTCCTCCATCCAAATCCTCATACCTTAAAAGCAATCCAGGATTCGGGCAACGTGAACAACTTGAGCTACGTTCTGCGTGTGATCCTTGGCAAAGTACGAATCATCCTTGCCGGAGATGCGGAGAAAGAAGTGTGGGACGACCTTGTGAGCAGGTACGGAACCGAACTCAAATGCAATGTTCTAAAGGCCAGCCACCATGGCCGGGATTCGGGATTCCACGAGAAGGCGATGGAGTTAATGAATCCGAAATTCACCATCGTTTCCGTAGGTAAGAAGCCGGAAACAGACGCATCGGATAAGTACCGCAAGTACTCCGAGAATGTCTGGTCCACCAGGTGGAAAGGAAACGTCGAGATTACCAATGACGTGTCCGGATACGCGACAATCACCTCACAGTATGACCGGTGACTGGCACGAGTCCCTCCTGGGGAGTAATTAAAATGAGGCATAGGCCATGAAAGAATTCGATTTTTACGGGACTGCGGGGGTAATCGCTCCGGGTATGGTGCTGGTCGTGGGCATCGTTGCGCTGTTCTTTCCTGATCGCGGTAAGGAACTGTTAGGCATTGCAGACGTGTCCTTGGGAAGCCTCGGCGTTGGATTGATCCTTGCTTATGTTGCGGGCCAGCTTCTCCAGGCGATCGGAAACGGGGTCGAGGCAGTGTGGTGGCGGCTCTGGGGTGGGATGCCGACCGACTGGATCAGAACCGGCAAACGCGAAATCGTAGCCCCTGCGCAACGGGAACTGGTTCAGTCTCGCGTGCGAGAGATTATCAATGATTCCTCTTTCACCCTATCCCATGCGACGAACAAGCATTGGTACGTGATTACTCGGCAAATCTATGCTGCGGTAGCAGCTGCCAACCGGAGCGCTCGCGTGGACATTTTCAATGGTAACTACGGCCTGTGCAGAGGCATCGCGGCTGCCTTACTGTTGCTGCTTGCAGGATCGACCGTCGTGCATTGGTGGGAGTGGAATATCGAACTCGTGCTGGCACTTCTTATGGCGCTAGCTGTGTATCGCATGCATCGGTTTGGCGTCCGCTATGGTCGCGAGCTATTCGTGCAGTATCTCCAGTTACCAGCGACGACGCGTTCTGGCCAGATTGGAGTCACGTAATGCCACGGGTACATTTCCTAAATGTGGGTAATGGTGCGTGTTCGATCATCCAACACGGGAGTGGCAGGGTCTCCCTCATTGACATCTGCAACGGGAGCCCCGTGCGCCGCGAGAGGACGGAAACACATTTTGCGGCCGAGGCCCTCTCCTCAATAAACAAGCCCCGTGGAGACTTTAAGATGCGGGACCACCTGACAAATCCCCTGCAGTATCTTGTCGACAATATCGGGTGCAGCATTTTCCGCTTTATTCTGACGCACCCAGACATGGACCATATGGACGGGATTAAAGCGTTATGCGATGAGGTCAGCATTTTCAATTTCTGGGATTCAGGGGTACGAAGGGACAAGCCTGATTTTGGCGACAACGGTCCGTACCGTGAAGAAGATTGGGGCCAATACGAGTTGCTGCGTGATGGCCACGTTTCTGATCTCACTGTGGTTCACCCACGGGCGGGTAGCCAATTTCAATTTGCAAACAAGGGCGACCCGGGTGACCCGGATGACGAGGGCGACTACCTATCCGTTGTGGCCCCCAACGCTGCACTCGTTCAGCACGCCAACAAGAGCGAGGATCCGAATGACGGTTCGTACGTTCTCGTTTACAGAACCTGCGGCGGCAAGATTATCTTCGGAGGAGACGCCCACGACAACACATGGGAATATATCATCAGCCACCATAAGGCGGCCGTCCACAAATGTGCAGTGCTGATCGCGCCGCACCACGGCCGCGATTCCGACCGCTGCTACGACTTCCTCGACACGCTGAATCCGGCCATCACCTTGTTCGGC
Organism: Bacillota bacterium; assembly: GCA_021791995.1. Lineage (GTDB taxonomy): Bacteria > Bacillota > Sulfobacillia > RBS10-35 > JAJYVN01 > JAJYVN01. Next base: position 3,949 of record JAJYVN010000172.1, on the reverse strand, counting down.
TGTGCGGAATCCGAGCACCTCGCCTACGACGCCTGGAACAACCGAAACCTACCGTACCTCACGAGCAACCAGGCCGGCAACATCGTGCTCGATGCGACGAACGAAGGTGTCGATGTCTACGCTGAGAACCTCAGCTTTGCAAAGGGCCTTTCCACTCACGACGTTAGGAAGACGCTCAACGGTGCCACGTACATTGGCACCGTTGAGAAACCTCGGTTGCCGGAGCGTAGTGGGAGGAACGCGTGATACCGCCGCCGCTAACGGACACAGTTACGCACGCGCTGGCGCGCATGGTGGATGACTCGCAGGTGGACCGGCGCGATCCGAGCCATTCTGACATTGAGTTCTGTATCGCCCAGTGCCACTTGAATAGCGGTGATCCAAAATCCCAAGGACAGACGGTCGGTAAGGCGAAGCGCGTCCGAGCGGTGTTGATGTGGGCGATTGAGAACTCGTTTGAGAACGGGTGCCGCTTTGTTGGCCAACTGGTCGCCGTGATCCGATCGTGCGGAGGGTTCCGGCCTGACTCAGCAAACTTTGTCGGGGCGGACCCCATCACGAGCCTCCGTGAATCGATGGCATCCGAAGGCTTTTTGCTCACGTCTGATGGGGAAATTCAACCTGTTGCCCTGGACTCGCTCTCGGGGACAGAGCTTACCGAAGCTCTCGCCACGTACGTGCGCCGTGCCCAAAGAGGAGTGGAGGACGCCGCGTTGGTTGTCGGCACAGGTAAAGATCTTCTGGAGGCGATTGCGGCGCACGTACTCCGGGAATGCTGGAGCACGGCCAATCCGCCGCAAAACTTCCCCGCAGCCCTTGGCCAGGCGTTCGTAGCACTCGATCTGAAGACGCCTGCCGACGCTATGGCCAACGGTGAAACACCTCAACATCGACTCCAGCGTGCTCTTTATGACGCCGCGTGTGCCGTCAATACGCTAAGAAACAAACAAGGCACCGGCCACGGCCATCCATGGCTGCCGACAGTCACGCCAGAGGAGGCTCGACATGCGACGCAGGTGATGGGCGTTGTCGGTGATCTACTACTTCGAACGTTGAAGCAAAAGAAGGGACTATGACCGATTTTCCCCGACTTATTGAATACGCATTCCCGCTGAAGCAGACTTCGCTGGACTCTGTCCACGAGAAGAACGTCCGCCATGGGCACATCTCCACGCTGCATATCTGGCCGGCACGGCGGCCTTTGGCGGCGTGCCGGGCGGCGTTGATCGCCACCCTGTTGCCTGATCCCGGCACGCCGGAGAAGCGGCGCGAGCTTTGCGAAAAAATCGGCGGGCGGGTCGTCAAAAGGATCGAACGGAAAAAGACGCCCAATGGGCAAACCGTGGAACGGGTGAAGGAGGAAACCGAGGGCGGCATTCTGCATTGGGGCCGGGAAACGGAAAATGCAGCCGATCTGGAATGGTTCCGACGAGAAATCAAGAAAGCGTACGGCGGAAGAGCGCCCAAAGTTCTGGACCCATTTGCCGGCGGTGGCGCGATTCCGCTGGAGGCGATGCGGCTGGGGTGCGAAGCCACGGCCGTGGATATCAACCCGGTGGCGTGGTTCATACTGAAATGCACGCTGGAATATCCGCAGAAATTTGCCGGCAAGACTTGGCCGTTGCCGGAGTTCATCCTCAAGAACCAAGAGTTTATGGAGGGGTTTTACAAGGTGAATCCCCGCAGCGCGGGGCGCAGGCCGGTGGGTGGGCTTTTTGATGGCGCAGGGCACGGTGGTGTGCCGCTCCCTCACGGTCGCGGCTCAGAAATTGTTCGCGGCTCGGAAATTGGTCGCGGCTCGGATGGCGGTCGTGGATTAGAAAGCAGTTGCGGAATTGATCCGAGCCGCGACGGTAACGGAGCGGTATGCCCCGATGCCGATCTGGCCTGGCACGTGCGGGCGTGGGGCCAGTGGGTGCTGGATAAGGCCCGGCGGGAGCTGGCGCGGTTTTATCCGACCCATGCGGAATTCGAGCCGGAGGTGAAAGGATCAAGGAGGCCGCTCCCTGACGGTCGCGGCTCGGAAATTGGTCGCGGCTCGGATGGCAGCCTGAAACTGGTGCCGCTGAAAGATGATGGCACGCCGGACATCGATGCGCTGAACGCGGAATTCTCAAAGGATTACCTGGCCGACAAACGCAATCCGCGCTGGGTGGCCAAGCCGACAGTGGCGTACCTGTGGGCGCGGACGGTGAAATGTAAAAACTGCCGGGTGGAATTGCCGTTGCTGAAAACGCGGTGGTTATGCAAGAAAGACCGCAAACGCGTGCTGCTGGCGATGGAGGTGGTGGGGGAGGAGGTGGGGTTTGCGCTTCCGGACGGTCCGCTTCCTGACGGGCGCGGCTCGGACACCGGTTGCGGTTCGGACACCGGTTGCGGTTCGGGCACGGGTCGTGGCTCGGGCGCTGGTCCGAGCCGCGACCGTCAGGGAGCGGTCATACCCCCGGTCCCCGACCGCCAGGGAGCGGTCATACCCCCGGTTCCCGACCGCCAAGGAGCGGTCCCACCCCCAGACCCCGACCGTCAGGGAGCGGCCTCGTCCTATCCACGCGCGTATTTCATCACGTTTACCGCCTACGGCACCTGGTTGCACGGCGACGAGGCCGGCTCTGTCGATCGCACCCACAACGTTCCCGGTACGGCGCCGCTGGATGAGGACGAGGCACGGGCGCAGGCGGAATTTCGGCGACTCAAGCGCATGCCCGTCCATTTCGACGGATCCCAGCGTGATGCGATTGAGCGAGCCATCCGCGAGGTGTGCAAGCATCGCGGGTGGGAACTGTACGCGGTGAATGTTCGCATCAACCATGTGCACGCTGTGGTTGCGGCTCCGGCCGCGCCGGAACGCGTTATGAATGATTTTAAATCGTACGCCACGCGCCGGATGGTTGAAGCGGGGATTTTCCCCGCGGATACCCGGGCGTGGACGCGCCATGGGAGCACGCGCTACCTGTGGGACATGGATGCGGTGCAAAGTACGTGCGTGTATGTGAACGAGCGGCAAGGGGCGGAGTTGGCGGGGGTGGGGTTACCGCTCCCTGACGGTCGCGGTTCGGGCACGGGTCGTGGCTCGGGCGCTGGTCCGAGCCGCGACCGTCAGGGAGCGGTCACACCCCCGGTTCCCGACCGCCAAGGAGCGGTCATACGCTTTAGCATTCAAACGGATGCGCCGGTGCAGGGAGGCAATGCGGCACAAAAGCGAGAGCATGACAAACGCATCGGGGCGGGCACCATGAGCCGGTCTGGCGCGACATGCCCATGCTGTGGCACAATTAACACGATGGAGGATATTCGGCTGGAGGGGAAGGCCGGGCGGCTGGGCAGCGTGATGACGGCGGTGGTGGTGGACGGGCAGGCTGGGAAAGAATATCGGTTGCCGACGGAACATGAACTGGCCGCGGCCGCAATCAGTGAAGCACAGATCCAGGCCGCGTTCAAAGATGTGCCATTCGGCGTGCCGGCGGAACCAATTACCGAAGACGCCAAACGAAATACCTGGTGTGTTCAGTATGGAGTTGACCAGTTCTCAAAGCTGTTCACTCCCCGTCAATTGGCAGCGTTGGGGACGTTCGTGTCGACGAGCCGCGCCGCAGGTCGGGCAATGGTTGATAGCGGCTGCCCCTCGGAATGGAGGGAGGCCATAAGAGCATATTTGACACTCATGCTCGATAAGACGGCTGACTATAGCAGTGCATCCTGTAGTTGGATCATGGGGCTGGAGGCAATTCGAAGCACGTTCGCCCGTTTTGCGCTATCCATTACATGGGACTTCTGTGAGACTAATCCTCTGGCCAGCACAGCCGGTGGATTTGCTGGTGCGATGAATTGGGCGACGGTGGTAATGGACCATACGCTGATTGCTGCCAAGAATGTGCCATCTCCCAGCCCAATGCGCCAATCATCAATGCAGGTGGTGGTTGGCGGATTCGATGCCATCGTCACCGATCCG
>JAJYVN010000171.1 GCA_021791995.1 Bacillota bacterium | reverse complement strand
CCCCAGCTCGAGCAGATCCTCCGTGGCGCCCAGTCCCAACCCCTTATCGATCACCATGGTCAGCCCCCGAGCACGAGGCTTCGCGGTCCGTCCGCGGATGGGAAACGAACAGACGTTTTCCCAGGCAGCCCCGTCGTCGCTCGGCCCCGCTGCATTCCTTTGCGATTCATCCCTCATTCCCTTACCCCCTGGCCAGCGCGTCCCGAACGCGCGGCGAGAGCAGGGTATGCGGACGGGGCAGCGATGGTGTCGTTCACAGAACCTGTTTGCGCAGGAGCTCCTCGGCCTGGGCGCGCGTCGGCAGCGACGGCTGCGCCCCATGCGCCATCACCGCACACGCCCCCGCCGCATTAGCGAGCCGAATCGCCCCATCGAGGTCCATCCCTTCGACCATAGCCACGGCGAAGGCCCCACCGAAGGCATCGCCTGCAGCTGTGGTGTCCACGACCGACACCCGGTGCGCCGGGGCGTGCACCCGTCCGGAGGGAGTCACCGCCAGGGCGCCCGCACCGCCGAGCTTGAGCACCACGCAGCGTGCACCGAGTTCCAACAGACGCTCGGCCAGTTCCTCCGGCCGCCGGCGTCCTGGTTCTTCCCCGACCAGCACCGCAGCCTCATTCAGGTTCGGCACCAAATCGTCCACCACCGCAACCAGAGAGGCGGGGAGGCGTATGGCGGGAGCGGGATCCAGCAGAACACGGACACCCGCGCCGTGGGCGATCTGTGCGGCCCGCTCCACCGCTGCCAGCGGAATCTCCAACTGCAACAGCACCGCATCGACCCCGCGCAACGCCTCCCCCACCCCATCCACATCGGCGGGCGTCCAGGTGGCATTTGCACCGGGTGAAACGATGATCCGATTTTCACCCTCGGGATCGATCGCGATGAGGGCCGTACCGCTCGAACCGGGCACGCGGGAGACCCATGTCGTGTCCACACCAGCGGAACACAGCTCCCCTACCAGTCGCTCCCCGAACGCGTCCTCCCCCACCCGACCCACCATCCAAACATCCGCACCCATGCGTGCGGCGGCGAGGGCCTGGTTGGCCCCCTTGCCGCCGCAGAAGGTCTGCAGGTCTCCTCCTTGGATGGATTGGCCCGGGAGGGGGTAGTGAGGCACCTTCACCACCAGATCCAGATTGAGACTTCCCAGAACCGCAATCTTGGGCGGCATGCGCGATCCCTCCCAGCGTTAATGGATCCCGAGAGACTGTAAGCCGAGACTGCTCAGGCCCACGGTCGCCCAGAGGATCGCCCCGAGGAGTAGCGGCTTGGTCCCCGTGTGCCGCATCTCACCAAACCGCGCTGATAGTCCAATCGCGGTCAGCGCCATGATGATGAAGAACTTAGCCAGATCACTCAGCACGGAGAGTTCTCCGGATGAAAACACACCGAGACTGTTCGCTAGAGCTGCCAGGACGAAGATAAAGATAAACCACGGGATAAGTTTTGCCCACCGAATCTGAACCGATCCAGTCCCCTCCCGCCGCAGGTGGAGCACTCGCGCGGCAGCCAGACTGAGGGCGATGGGAATAATGAGCGTCGTGCGGGTAAGCTTGACGATGACCGCAAAGTTCCCCGCAGCCTGGCCGTACGTGTAGGCGGCGGCAACAACCGAAGAGACGTCGTTGATAGCGGTACCCGCCCAGAGTCCGAAGGTATGTTGGCTGAAGTGCAGCAAGTGGCCGATTGTCGGATACGTTAACACGGCGATCACGTTGAACATGAAGATCGTGCTGATCGCGTATGCGACGTCGAGTTCGGTAGCATCGATCACTCCAGAGACGGCGGCGACGGCCGAAGCCCCACAGATGCCGGTGCCCACACCGATCATCGCCCGCAGGTCCGCGCTGACCCCAAGCAACCGGCCGAACAGCCAGGTGCCCAAAAGGCAACACGTCATGGTCCCCATCATGACCGGGAGGGAGGCGACCCCTGCCTTGGCGATATCCGCAAGACTCAACCCCGTCCCAAGCAGAATAACTGCCAATTGCAGCACCTGCCGGCTGGAAAGGGAAATGCCAGGGCGAAAGCGCTGACCAGGGTGGAACAGGGCCTGTACGATCATACCCATTACGATGCCAAACACCGGTCCTCCGACCACCGGCACTACAATACCGAGACGCCACGCAACCAGAGCGATCACCAGAACGATTCCTAAACCTGGAACGTATCGCATGGGACCTGCAACCGGATTCGGTTGCGGCACAGTCGTCTGCGAAACCGTTGTCGACTGCACAACCTTCCCCCTTACACCATGATTGCGGCGGAATTCATGTGGGAACTATGCGGCTTCATCAGACGTCCTGTACAATGCGATTGCTTCATGTTGTAATAACGACTTCTTATCATCACGAGGCATAGACATGGATGAACGGCGGCTGGGTGTCTTCGTCGCAGTGGCACGATGTCTCAGCTTTTCGCGTGCAGCGGATCTGCTCCACCTCTCCCAACCCGCAGTCAGCCACCACATCGCAGCCCTGGAGGAGGATTTGGGCACGCCGCTCTTCGAACGCGCGCGGCATCGCGTCACGCTGACGCCCGCCGGCCTGGCGCTTTTGCCCAAGGCGACGGCCATCGTCGGGGATATGGCAGAGGCACGACGCGTTGCTGCGGCAGCGGCATCCACCATCACTGGCTCGCTTACGGTCGGTGCAAGCCGTACGATCGGGGAGTACCTGCTGCCCGCCGTCTTTACCCACTTTTGCTCCCTGTATCCACGGGTGCACGTGCATGCCACGTTCGACAATACCAAGCAAGTCGTGAGCCGTCTCGTGGAGGGAGCACTGGACATCGGTTTTGTAGAGGGAGCCGTGGAGGTCAGCGGCGTGACGCTGCGCGCTTTTCAGCAAGACGAATTGGTTGTGGTGGCACCGGCAGGCCACCGTTGGGCAGCCCTCACGGAGGTCCCCCTCCCAGACTTCCTGGAGGAGCCCATCGTGCTCCGTGAGAAAGGCTCCGGGACACGGCAGGTGATGGAGACGCAACTCTGCCGTGCCGGCATTGATCCGCGCCGTTTGCGCAGCACGATTGAGGAGGACGGCACCGAAGCCATCAAGGCAGCCGTTGAAGCAGGACTGGGGGTTGCGGTGCTGTCCCAGTTGACCTTACGCAAGGAATTGCTCCTGGGGACGCTCATCGTCCGTCGCCTCGAAGGGGTCCCCATGTTTCGCGATCTGTGCGAGGTGGTTGTTTCCGGGCGAGTGGTGGCACCCGCTGCCGCTGCTCTATCGATGCTTGTGCGCGCATCCGGCGCAACACAACCGATGGTCGGACGGAACCCATCCAGCACCGCGCCGTCCTCCGGGATCACCTGAAGCACCTTGCGCTGACTCGGGCATGTTCCAATAGAATGCCAAGACGCGTGGACGAATCCGCGCGGCAAACCTGGTCTCATCCGCGCAATGCACTGCCCACATGTCCCTCGCTACCGCGACATCCGAGCCGGTTTGGCACCGAAGGGAGGGATTCGCTGCCGTGACGAATCAAGGGGGCCGGGAAATCGCCCAACGCAGAACATCACGCATCGCATTTCCACTCCTGATCTGGGGCCACTTCCTCAATGATGGGTCGGTCAACTACGCCCCCGCGATCCTTCCTGCCGTCATGGCGGTCCATCACGTGCCCGTGTCCCTCGTCGGAAGCGTGGTTCTGGTTCTCCAAGCCCCTTCGGTTCTGCAGCCGCTGGTGGGTGCGTGGGCCGATCGCGTCGGGGGGCACGCCTTCGTCTGGGCTGGCCTTGCCCTCTCCGCCTTCGGTGCCGCGGCTATCGGTCTAGCCCCCACCTACACGGTGCTTCTCGGACTTTTGCTCCTCACGGGAATCGGAAACGCCATCTTTCATCCCCAATCCCTTACCAGCGCATCGTGGACTGCGGGCCGAAATCGAGGCCTGCGCATGTCGATGTTTCTCATCGGCGGTGAACTGGGGCGAGGCCTGTGGCCGCTCTTGGCGAGCGCACTCGTCGTAGCGGCAGGCCTCCGGGGCCTTGGTTGGATCCTCATCCCTGCAGCGCTCACTGTTCCGGTACTGGCGATGGTTCTTCCGGACCTACCGTCGGCCCCACCCCGCACGCGACCGCGTGAAACACAGGCGGTGGTGGGGAAGGCCACCGCGATCCTCCTTGTGCGTGGACTCTCTGCCACCGCCATCTTTGGCTTGGTGACATTCATTCCACTCCTCTGGCATGACCGGGGTGGCTCGCTCCTCGCCGGCGCATCCCTTTTGACGACCCTTCTGGTGGTGGGTATTCCAGGTAATCTCGCCGGGGGATGGCTTGGCCACCGGGTGAGCCCCAGGCTCTGGATTGGTCTCTCGAGCCTGTTCGCTGCCCTCTTGCTCGCACTCTTTCTCTTCTCGACCGGCATCTGGAGTTGGGTCACGATTGGTCTCGTTGGAACCGCCCTCTTCTCCGGGATACCGGTGGTGATGCTCCTCAGTCAGGACGCCTTTCCAGGCAATCCGTCCATGGCATCCGGACTGGCCCTCGGCGGTGGCAATGCCATCGGAGCGCTCGCGACGTTCGCTCTTGGACCGGTCGCGGCTGCAATTGGCCTCGTCCCCACGATCTGGCTTTTGGTCGGGCTCCTGGGCGTCGCGGCACCCTTGGCCGCGCTCCTCCCCCGCGCTGAGGTCCCAGGCATGGCCTACCCCGTGCGCACATAGGAAGTCCAGGGGTGGAGACGTGACCGACGGGATCTGGATTCTCCTGCTCTGCGCAGCCCTAGGCGCGCTGGGAAGGAACATGTTGATCGCCGGAGGGGCGCTCCTGCTCATCGGACTGCGGTTCGGACATGTGCAAGGGGCCCTTCGATGGCTGGATGCACGGGGTATCACCCTGGGCATCTTCGTTCTGGTTCTCAGTCTGCTCGCCCCTGTCGCGAATGAACGCATCTCACTGCGCACATTCGTTGGCGAACTTATCCGGCCATCCGGGCTGATCGGTATGGCAGCCGCAGCCGGAGCCGCCTATCTTGGTCGCGGTGGGGTCGATTTCTTGCAGAGGTACCCCGCAGCACTGGTTGGCATGTTGGTTGGCTCGGTCGTGGGGACGATCGCATTGCGCGGGGTTCCCACCGGGCCGCTGATCGCAGCCGGAGCCACCGCGCTCTTCCTTCGGCTCCTCCACGTGGGGTGACCCATCAGCCGCCGCCTTGGTCCCTCCGCGCCGCAAGTCGTCCATTCAACGCGTTCAGTTGGGCTGTCAGGCCCTCAATCTCTGTTTCCGCCAACCCCAGGAAGAATTGCAACTGGGCCTCCTCGACTCCCTCTCCCTCATCGAGGAGCCGGCGGCACTCCCGATAGACATCGAGCGCTTGATCAATGCGGATCCGCACCGACTGCACACGTTCCCGCAGCGTGTCCTCCGGACGATGGACCTCCTCGTACCCGGCCACCGCAAATTGATCAAACCACGCCTGTTCGGGTGGATCATCGACGCTGATCTGCACGCAAATCGGATCGTCCCTCTCGGACAGCGCTGACACCACCATCCCAGGCAGTGGCAGGGGCACCCCGTGGACCACCGCGTCAATCGGAGGCTTGGGCCAGATCTGCCGGCGTCCCGCCGCCACGTGAATCTGCACCGGGGCACCCTCCAGGTTCTGCACAAAGTGCACCCGATCCAGGTTCCCCGCCAGAAAGCCGAGAAGAAAGAAGATGTCGGCACTCTGGGGCAAGTGTCGTCCTAATCGCAAGAGCACATCCAGCCGGGTCGTCTCGTCCGCCACGATCTCGCCTCCACCTGCGCACGTCGCATTCAACACGCCAATCGTGTTATTGTAGCACCCGAACGCATCCGTAAGGTGATCCCACCGCCAAGAAGGGAATGGAGCGCGTGCGCGTCGGTCCACACCTATCGATCAGTAAGGGGCTCCCTGAAGCGGGCATGTTGGCCGTCTCCCTCGGGGCCGACACCTTCGGCTTTCACAGCCGCAACCCGCGCGGCACCGCGGCGCGAAGCATTCCTCCGACCGAAATCGAGGCCTGGCGGCGGACCCAGGCCGAGACCGGCCTCGGTCCACTGATCGGCCACCTCCCGTACATCATCAACCTTGCTTCGCCCACCGATCTGTGGGAGTTGGGATGCCGCATCGTTCGCGAAGATCTATCTCGCTGCGACGCCTTCGGTGCCTTCGCCCTTGTGCTGCACCCCGGCCATCGCTCCTCGGAGGAGCGTGCGATGGGTATTGAGCGGGTGATTGCAGGTGTCCGCGCCATCCTCGGTGCGTCCAGGGATGTTCGTACACTCCTCCTCCTCGAGGGGATGGCCGGTCAGACCGGGGAGCTGGGCGCCACGCCGGACCAGCTCGGCGGCATGCTGGACCGGATCGGGCGCCCCGAGGGCATCGGCGTCTGCCTCGACACCTGCCACCTGTTCGCGTCCGGGTTCGACCTGCGGACGCCGGACGGCGTCGCTTCGATGCTGGACGAGTTCGAGCGCGCGGTCGGGCTGGAGCGGGTGCGGGCGCTGCATCTCAACGACTCGAAGTTCGGGCTGGGCAGCCACAAGGATCGCCACGAACTGCT
>JAJYVN010000170.1 GCA_021791995.1 Bacillota bacterium | reverse complement strand
GTGGAGCAGTGCTGTTTGCCCGCACGGTATCCATCTCGGCGCGCGGTTCTCGCCGGATGGACGCGGCTATCCAAGCCGATTCCGGTGCGTGCATTGTGGCTGGACGGGCGATGCCAACGTCGTGGCGGTCTTGAATCTGAAGCAGAAGTAGGCTCGAACATTCCGGTATCCCACCCAAGCGGAAGCCGCTGAAGCAAGACGCGCCCGAAAGGGAAGCGCAGCCGCGAGCCGAGAGGGCTCACCAGAAAGTGTGGGGGTAACGTCCAACGCACGACGGATACCCCTCGGGCCTTCTGCCCTTGCGGCCTGCGCTGCAAGGGCAGAAGGCTGTGGTGGGGCTGGTGCTGGTCCTATGTGCGTGCGCAAAGGGCCTCCTGCGAGAGGCATAGGACGACGCCCAATCGCCTGTCGACCCGACGCAAGCGCAAAGGGGTCGACTCGTCCTCCGCAAGAGGAACCAAGGGCAACCGACGCAGGCCGGATTGGGGCGGCGCGAACGACGCATGTCTTGATGTGTCAGGCAAACGAGCGGCAGTCGACACCACGTACGCGGTTTGTGACCACGAAGGGCCGATGCCCGTTGGCGAGCGGGTCTTCTGCTGCGAGGCGTGTGCGGCGAAGATGGACCGAGACCGGAAAGCGGTGCGGAACGCCTGTAGATCAGAAGTCTCTGGCCGAGAGAACAGCGCGGTGAAACCTGCGGTGGCGGTCGGAGACGAATTAGGATAAAAAGACTAGCGGTGGTGGCAGGAACCCCTGATGGAAGTCGGCGCCTTGTTCGTGGCAATCCGCGACGATCCTTCTTCCGAGCACTTTCCGCGTTCGGCAAATCAGCAGTGCGCTTGTCCGAAATTGGTCGTACGATGGTGCAAGGGTGCGGAACACGATACCACGCAAAGGAGGAAGCCACGATTCCGCCGCCGGTGTAAGCCGACGGGCACTTCGTGGCGTACGAATGAAGATCTTGTTGGCGACCGATGGCTCTGCGGGTGCGCTCAAGGCAGCTGAACGGATGCGGGGGATTCTGCGGGCCGATGACATTGTGGTGGTTTGCTCGGTGGTCCGAACCCCCTCCAGCCTCGAAGAGGCAGGGGAGGCATTGGCAGGAGAGAGCGATGCGGTGGCCGCCGCATCGCTACGCGCGGTGGAAGAGGTTCTAGGGAGTGCACCAGGCCGCGTCGAGACGCGCATCCTGTTCGGGGATCCGGTGCGCGCGATCTGTCGGGTGGCGGGCGAGGAGGCGGTTGATCTGATTGTGGTGGGTCATCGCGGTCGGGGGGACCTGGCAGCACTTGTGCTGGGCAGCGTCAGCATCGGTGTTGTCCAACACGCGCCCGTGTCCGTGCTGGTCGTTCGGTAGGGAACCTGCAACCCGGCGGACCGTTTCTGCCGGGTTGCATAACATAGGCTCATCCACTTTTCCGAGCCGTGTGAGCCAGCGGTCAGGCATGGCTATTTTGGGGTGGTAGCGGGCGTAGCACCAGCACGGGGATCCCTGCCCGACGGACGACGTCCTCAGTGACGCTGCCCAACAAGAGGTGTCCCAGCCCTGTCCGCCCGTGCGTAGACATGGCGATCAGATCCACATGCTGCTCCGCGATGACCGACAGGAGTTCATCGCTTGGAATGCCGTCCCGCACGAGGCGCGCGACCACGGTGGCCTTTCCACCGTCGATTCGGTTCAGGTAGGCCTGTGCCTGAGCGCGTTCGGTCTGAGGATCGATCATCATGGGCGGTTCGGTTCCCATTGTCCCAACCGCATAGGCGACGACAGGTTGGAGTACCTGGACAAGGACAAGCTCCACCGGTGCTTGTGCGGCAAACTTCCGTACCCATGGAAGCACCGCCTCGCTGTGCTTGGATCCATCGAGCGGCACGAGGATTCGCTCTGCCATCGTGTCTCGGCCTCCCGCATACCAATCTCTGTTGTGTAGTGTGGAACCCGGCGATCTTGGATGCAAGGGCGAAACGTATGTGGCCGGAGGAACGACCGGGACGGCAGTCTCGTGCCTTCTTAGCAGGAGCACGGTTTCCGATGCCAGAATTCGTTCCGCATTCCATCTGCAAGGAGAGTCTTCGTGGGCGAGGAGGCCGGCATTCGATGGTCCGTCGACCCAACGAGCTCGGTGGTGGAGTTCCACGCCCGGCACTTCTGGGGACTGGTGCCGGTGCGCGGCTGCTTCCACCGTTTCGTGGGGAGCTATCAGGCAGGGCTGGCTCCCGAGGGTATCGACTTCACCCTGGACGCGGCGAGCGTCGATACGGGGAACAGAATCCGCGACACAACGCTCTGTGGTCCCCGGTTCTTTGATGCGCAACGGTATCCCCAGATCCGCTTTCGCGGGACTGCGGTGCGCATGGGCGATTTGATGGAGGTTTCAGGTGATCTGGAGGCAGCCGGCCGACGGTTGCCGCTGCGTTTCCCGGCGACCATCGTGGAGTTGGGTGAGGGGATCGTGATCGAGGCTTCCGCGAACGCGGACCACCGGCTGCTCGGTATGACGTTCAACCCTCTTGGGATGTTGCGGGCACCTGTTGTGCTTCATGTACGTGTTTCTTTGTGCCGCTACTGAGCGATGCTCGCATCTATCTCTATCGATACGACCGAACCGGCTCTGAGCGTGGGGCGTCGAAAGCGGTATGACCGGAAGGCCGATTCGTCCCTTGTCAGGAGGGGCGGGGCGACCGCGTTGGTCGTGGTCGGTGATGGACCCCGTAAGGCGGATCCATAGGAAACGAATTATGATAGGATGGCGCGCAGAGGGAGGTTCTGACCATACTCAAGCAGTGGAGGTTCCTCCGGCCTGATCGCGGCTTTGTGGTCTTGGTCCTGGTACTGACCTTTGTTCAGACAATGGCGAACCTCTACCTTCCCCGTCTGATTTCGTCCATTGTGGACGACGGCGTGATCGTCGGCCACATTGCATACATCCTCAAAGTGGGCATTTGGATGCTCGGCGTAACGGTCCTGGGCGGTATCGCATCGGTCGGGGCCAGCTGGTTTGGTTCCCAGGCGGCCGCCGGATTTGGCAAGCGCTTGCGTTCCGAGCTCTTCCGTCATGTGGAGGGGTTTAACCTGCACGAGTTTGATGAACTCGGCACCTCTTCCATGATCGTGCGTACGACCAATGATGTGATGCAGGAGCAGCAGATGATGAACATGCTGCTGCGCATGATGGTGATGGCACCGCTCACGGCCATCGGCGGTCTGATCCTGGCCATCACGACGGACGCAAAACTCACGATTGTGCTGGCGGTTTCCGTACCGATCCTTGGACTCTGCGTCTACCTGGTCATGGGCCGCGGTTTGGGACTCTTCCGCCAATTGCAGCAGAAGGTGGATGGTATTAACCGGGTTTTGAGAGAGAATCTTTCCGGAGTCCGAGTCATTCGTGCCTTCAACCGCACCGACTATGAAATCGGGCGCTTTGATAACGCCAACCGTGATCTTACTGATACGGCGGTTCAGGTCTTCCAACTGATGGCGTTGATCATGCCCCTCGTCATCTTGGTGATGAATGTCTCAACGGTCGTGATCGTGTGGTTCGGGGGAATCCAGATCAATGCGCAGACCCTGCAGATTGGTCAGCTGATCGCCTTCATCCAGTATGTGATGCAGATCATGTCCTCGGTCATGATGGTATCGATGATGTCGTTCCTCATACCGCGCGCGGAGGCTTCCGCCCAGCGCGTCAATGAGGCATTGGCGCTGCACTCGGAGGTGCTAGACCCGTCCCCTGCCCAGGAGCTCCCCGTGGGGCCGTTGGATGTGACCTTTGACCATGTCAGCTTTCGCTACCCAGGGGCCGAGGAAGCGGCAGTGTCCGACATCTCCTTCACGGCGCTGGCTGGTAAGACGACTGCGATCATTGGGGGAACGGGGTCAGGCAAGTCAACGTTGTGCAACCTCATCCTCCGCTTCTACGACGTGAATGAGGGCAGCGTGCGCGTCGGAGGAGTCGATGTCCGGGCGGTCCGGCAAGCGGCGCTGCGGAGCCGCATGGGGTACGTGCCGCAACGCGCCGTGCTCTTCAGCGGTAGCATCGCCGAGAACATCCACTACGGGAAGCTGGAGGCTCCGGATGAGCGCGTGCAGGCAGCGGCTGTAACGGCACAGGCCATGGAGTTTGTGGACAGCATGGAGGGGCGCTTTGCCGCCGAGATTACCCAGGGTGGTGCCAACCTGTCCGGAGGTCAGAAGCAGCGACTCTCCATGGCGCGTGCGTTGGTGCGGGATGCGGACATCTATGTCTTTGACGACAGTTTCTCGGCACTGGATTTTAAGACCGATGCGCAGTTGCGGGCTGCCCTGCGCCGTGACTTAACCATGGCGACGATATTGATCGTCGCGCAACGCGTCAGCACGGTTGTGGATGCCGACCGGATCGTGGTCCTGGACGAGGGGCGTCTTGTGGGGGTTGGTACACACCGCGAATTGCTGAAGACATGCCCTGTTTACGAGGAGATCTGCGCGTCTCAGTTGTCCCCGGAGGAGATTGCATGAACAGCGCAGGCCAACGCCCCGGTGGATGGCGCGGTCCCGGTGGAGGAGGCCCGGTGGCGGGTTTGGCCATGCCGGTGGAAAAGCCCAAGGACGCGGGCGGGACCATGCGGCGACTTCTGTCGTATTTCCGGCCTCACCTGCGGAGCACGTTGCTGGTAGTGATTTTCGCGCTTTTAAGCACCGTTTTCAGTATTTATAGCCCGAAGGTCTTAGGTAATATAACGACCGATCTCTTTGCGGGTGTGGAGGAGAAGATCAAGCACATCCCGGGTGGCGGCGTGGATTTTGTGCGAATCCTCCATTTGGTGGTTCTGCTGGCCGTGCTGTATGTCGGCAGCGCGATCTTCATGTGGATTCAGCAGTATGTGATGGCCGGAGTAGCTCAGCGTGCCATTTACACCATCCGTCAGCAGGTGATGGAAAAGCTGGGGCGCCTGCCTATCAACTTCTTTGATACCCACCCGCACGGCGAGGTGCTGAGTCGCTTTGTCAATGACTTCGACAACATCAGCAGCACGCTACAGCAGAGCTTGACGCAAGCCATCACCGCCGCGGCCACATTTGTAGGGGTTGTCGTGATGATGCTCACGATCAGCCCGCTTCTCACCGTGGTGGTTGCGATCACGCTACCGTTGAGCTTTGTGGTGACCCGTGTGATCGCTCGTCGGTCGCAGCGACACTTCATCGCTCGACAGCGCCGACTTGGCGAGTTGAACGGCCATGTCGAGGAAATGTATACCGGTCACGTCATCATCAAGGCATTTGGCCATGAAGAGCGCTCCATTCGAACCTTCGAGGAGATCAACGAGCGATACTACGAGTCCACCTGGAAGGCGCAGTTTGTGACGGGGATCATCATGCCGCTGATGAATATGGTGGGGAACGTGGGCTACGTCTTGGTCGCCGTGATTGGGGGCGTCCTGGTGGTTCGGGGTTCAATGCCCATCGGTGATATCACGGCCTTCATTCAATACGCGCGGCAGTTTACGCAACCCATCACCCAGCTTGCAAGCATATCCAACACCATTCAGTCCGCGTTGGCTTCTTCTGAACGTGTCTTCGAACTCTTAGATGAGCCGGAGGAGGCGGTTGGTCCGGCGGCCGAGACCCTATCGAATCCCGAGGGGCACGTCGCATTCCAGGATGTCTCCTTCCGGTACCAGCCGGATCGGCCGCTGATTGCGGATCTCTCGATTCATGTTGCCGCAGGACAGACGGTGGCCATCGTGGGGCCGACGGGTGCGGGCAAGACCACACTGGTCAACCTGTTGATGCGCTTCTATGACGTGGACGAAGGCAAGATCACCGTCGATGGCGTCGATATCGCGCGCATGCGCCGCGAGGGCGCTCGCCGCTTGTTCGGAATGGTGCTTCAGGATACGTGGTTGTTCCACGGAACCATCCGAGACAACATCGCATATGGTCGGGAGGGCGCTGGGGAGGCCGAGATCATCGCGGCGAGTGAAGCGGCCCATGCGGACCACTTCATCCGGACGTTGCCGCATGGCTATGACACCGTGCTCAATGAAGAGGTTTCCAACATCTCGCAGGGCCAGTGTCAGTTGCTCACGATTGCCCGAGCGTTTTTGGCCGATCCACCGATGCTGATTCTGGATGAGGCGACGAGCAGTGTGGATACCCGGACGGAGATGGCGATCCAACAAGCGATGGATAACTTGATGCGCGGGCGCACAAGCTTTGTCATCGCGCATCGTCTGTCGACCATTCGCGATGCCGATCTCATCCTGGTGATGCATCACGGTCAGGTCATTGAGCAGGGGACGCATGGGGAACTGATGGACCGAGCTGGTTTCTACGCCGAGCTGTACAACAGCCAGTTTGCCGGACCGGTTCCCGGTGCGGTCGGTCGACGGGTGGTGGCCGGTCTTCACGGAAGCCTCTAGCGACACAGTACGCGTGGAGTAGACATCGACGCTTGACATTACGCGCCGGTGATCGGATGATGACCCTATGATAAGGGAACAGATGCTCTCGACAGGGCAAGCCGCAAAACGGTTGGGCATCTCTGTTCGCACAGTTTACC
>JAJYVN010000169.1 GCA_021791995.1 Bacillota bacterium | reverse complement strand
GAAGGTTGCCAAGATAGTACGGCGCGCGCGCAGCGGCCGGCTCCGCGGCCATGGCAACCTCCAGCACCACGGCGTCGGCCAGGCGGTTTGGAAAGCAATGGTCCCCCTGCGTCGAGGCGGCTTGGCGCAGAACCTCTTCGCAGTCCTGTCCCATCTGCCGTTGGCAGTATGCGAGGTGGTAATACACCATGGGATCCACGTGGTCGGCGCGGGCCAGCGCAGCGATGTGGTCCTGGAGAACCTTGGCCGCATCCTGCCAGAGCCCCGCGTCCGCGTAGTCGCTGGCGAGCATAAGGTAGTTGTGGCCTTCGTCCCGTAAAACACCCCGCAGGACTGTGCGCCGACGGTGGGCCTCGGTGTGATCCCCTCGCTCCTCACTTATACGGACCAACTCGTATCGCGCCATAAAGTCCAAGGGGTCGAGGGATAGCGTCTCCTGGAGCTGTCGCTCCGCATCGTCCACACGGCCGAGCAGTCGCAGGAGCACTGCCTCCAGATCCCGTGCCCGGAAGTCGCGCCCGTTGCAACCGGTCGCGCGCTGCACATGCTCCAGGGCCTCGATCCACCGTCCCCGTGCGCAATCGATCTGCGCCAAGGCCAGCGATCCGCTGTCTTGCCAGGCGCCATTCCAGATCGACTTGAAGAATGCCGCATAGGCCTCGTCGAGGCGACCTTGCAGGCGCAGGCAGAGGCCTAGATTATAAAACGGTTCACCGTCGGGCGGATTCGGGTTGCGTTCCGTAAGGCGGGCAATCGCCCGACGAAAATGCGGCTCCGCCTCGGTGAAAAGGCCTTGTCGTAAGAGAAGCCTTCCCAACGCGTTGTTCAGGCGACTGTCGTTCGGGTCCCGCCTGAGCCCCTCCCGATAGTACGGATCGGGTGCATAGTTCGCGTGCCGATACTGCTCTAGGTGTAGTCCCATCAGCAAAAGCTCTTCACAACTGCGCATCTCGGTCGGATCGGGTGCCGGACGCGCGGGTGTGGGAAGGCGCAGCGGCTCCGGCCGCTCTGGCCGATACTGAATCCGCTCCCGTCCCTCCCTGTCCTCCACGGAAAGACGCAATTCATGCGGTAGCGGTGCATCATGCATGGTGAGACGCTCGCGGAACACCGCCTCTGGCCCAAGGTCCGCGCGACGATCCATGTAGGTATTTGCTCCCGCTGTCAAAATGACGCGTGCCCCTCGGAGGACGGATGTTGCGTAAGCCCCCACCTGCACCGATCTTCCGTCTACCTCAAGATTGATCAAAACGTCTTGTGTCGCGTTTTTGACCTCGCCGATTTCCTTGAAGGGCAAAAAATACTGCGAGAACGCCTTTTCTTCCCCCGGCTGCAACCAAGAGAAATCCGGTTGGTTGTCCGTATAGACACCGGTCATCAGTTCCACGTACGGGCCATCCGAGTCGGTCAGGTTGTGCTCCCATGCCCGTCCGAAGTCACTCGTACCCCACGTCCACTGCTTCTTCCCAGGCGAGAGATGGTGATTGCACACGTGCAGAATTCCGGCCCGGCGCGCATGGTCGTATCCTCCGATGAAGTCGTAGTTGGAGTGGAAGGCCATGTAGGAGGTCGGAACAGGGATGTTGCGGTAGCGCGCAATGTCGACGCCTGGAGAGTAATCGATTTTGTAGTAGGTCCCGGTCGCAATCGGAAACCGCGAAACATCACGCTTGCCGTGGTCGAACACGGCATGCACGTCGGGGGGAAACACGGCTCGATAGTCGTCGCCCACCGCGACGGCCGGATTCGCCCACCAGAGAAAGCTCTGTGGCAGCGCCGTTCGGTTATAGACATGGCCCCGCACCTCTAGGTAGGCTCGGTCGGGATAGAGCGTGAATCCGGCCATCCCCTTGGTGCCCTGCATCCGATCGATCTCGCTTACCCAGACGGTTTTCGCCCCGTCTTCTCCCTCATCGAGCAGGTAGTCCACCGGCAAAAAGCTACTGGGCCGATGGTGTTGGGGCCAATTAAACTCGATGCCACCCGAAATCCAGGGACCCGTGAGTCCCACCAGGGCCGGTTTGATGACGCGGTTGTAATAGACGAAATCATATCCGTTGGTTTTGTCGAGTGCACGATACACTCGTCCGCCCAATTCCGGCATGATGGTGATGCGCAGGTAACGATTCTCCAGGTGGATCAGGCGATAGGTTTTGGGCACTGGGTCATCCGCCACCTGGTCAATCACCGGCAGTGGGTAGACGCGTCCCGAACTCCCCTGATAGACACGGCGTTCCAGAAACATTGGGTTGCGGTTTGGGGATCCAACCGGATAGGTCGGAATCTCCGCAAACTCCTCCCACATCGCGACGTGCGGCATAGCGCGCCCCCTTCCTCGCAGGTTTTTCGGCCCCTCCGGCCACCAGTCCTGCCATCAGAGCGCACTGATGACTACGCCGACGATCACTAAGGCCAACCCGATCCAGCCGCTCCAGCGAGGCACCTGCCGCTGGAGCGCCATGATGCCCACCAGGGACGCCAACACAGCGGCGCCGAAGACACTCAATTGCACCGGCAACAGCGGCCAGCGTTGTTCGGTCGCAAAGCGCAGCGACCAGAGCGGTCCCCATGAACTGAAGAGGAGAATCGGGAGCACCAACAGCATGAAGTGCCAAATGCTGAGGTGGGTGCGTAGAAACGTGTAGGCGGACATGTAGAAGGCAAACTGAGAAAGGAGGATGACTAGGCCCAGGACCAGGATCCGCTGCATTGCTCTCGGACTCCCCACCCCAATGTCGGTGCGCAGACGCGCAACAGCATAGCACGTCCGGCACCGGCCGTAGGTGGTAGCAAACACTGCGTCGCACAATTCTCTTGGGCGGAGGCAGCTTGGCTGCGTGCCTCCACCCAGAGGCCCCATCAGTCGATGTGTACGTCCTGTGCCCCGGCCTCACGGAGAAGGCTCTGGCACTTCTGGCTATTGCCGGCCGTCTTGCAGACGACCAGGAAGTGGCCCTCGCGCACCTGGTGCTCATACCCCTTGCTCTGGTTTTCCGGAATCCCATAGTCCACCAAAGCACCCGCCAAGCCGCCGCCAGCCGCGACACCAAGGGTTGCCGCTAGCGGGCCCATGGCCACCAGCGGACCGATGCCCGGTATGGCCAACGCGCCTGCACTGGCCAGAAGGCCGGCCGCACCCCCCATGCCGGCACCCCAGGTGGCGCCTTGTGAGACATCCTGGTGCATCATTCCGCCATGTGGTGTGTCTTTCTCATGGTGTCCCTTGCCAATGATCGAGATCTCATTGTCGGAGAACCCATTCTTCCGCAACTGATCGACCCCATGCTCCGCTGCCTGATCCTTGGTGAAGACCCCCACCACGGTTTTCGTATCTGGCATGCCGCACCGCCTCTCTTGTAGCTGTGCGTAGGATGCACCAGAGACGCTCCGTCGATGCAGATCCCTACCTTCTGCCGGTATTGTGCCGAGTCCACCTGCCGCTCGGCGCAGACGCCGTTGAATCCACGGTATTCGTGAACCTGAAGAGACGCGGCGCAAGCGCGTGGCTTCCACTGGGGGATCAGACCATGTGCGCACTTGGACCACGTGATATCATGCCCAAAGTTCTGGCGCAAAGGTGTTCGGTAGATGGCATAGACGCGCGCCGGAACGAGATCGTTCGTGAGACGGCGCGTGAGCCGTGGGCGAAGGTCGAGCGGGAGGTCATGCCCGACCACACGCACGACTGCGTCGAAGTGGACCAACCGCTCCTTCGTCGGCACGGTGGGGGGGGCTCCCTTTGCGGTCATCCAGCGGAACATGGAACGCTAGAACAACATGGGAGCGTGCCTCCTCCTTTGTCTGCACGTTACTGTTGCGCGTCGGCTTGGTGCCAGGCAGGCGTCTAGCCGTGCAACGCGAAGTGGCCAGGCTCGTAGGCAACGCCTCTCGCCGCGAGGCGCCGCGTCGGTTCGGTCTGGCACGGCAGTCCACCGGGCCAGCTTCGGGGAGGTGGTGGTGCGTCGGTAGGGCCTCAGGGGCACTGGCGAACTGTGCCCTATTGGGTTTTGTGATGGTCGGGTGCGGCAGGGCTCCCGCTGCACCCAGGGCTACCACGGATTGGATCGTGCAATACCAGTTTCTATCTCTTGTTGCATCCGACCCGCGTGCCCTGCGGATGTTCCAGAATGCCACGATTTACGTTGTGCTGGATCAGACCAAGGAGCGGCAGGACGGAATTCCCACATCCTCGCTGCATTTGGTGCCGACGGCATATTTCAATAGCTATGTAACGTTCGTCAGCGCTGTAACGGGGCACCAATTGAGCCCGCAAATTCGCGCGGTGATCTTTGATGATTCGGCCGATACGCCGGCATCAGTCGTACCGCCCGAGGAGGCGGATCACCCATACCAATATGACCAGAAGTTTGCAGCTTTTGCTGCGCGCCATGGACTGCTGTCCATGTGCGACTACATCCTACCGAGTCGCCTGGGCCATGCTTCCACCACTGGCGAGGCTCCCCCGTGTGCGGTGGAATTGCTGAATTCCTCGCAGCAATCGGAGCGTTCCGCGTCTCAGTATCAGCGTATTGTGCGCACAGCCGTCGAAGCGGCGCGTGCGGCAAAACCAACCATGCCCGTGTTTGCCGGGCTGAGCACGAACCCCCGTGGAACGCCAGTTACAGCGGCTGAATTGGCCGCTGCCGTGCGGACCACCGATTCTATAGTTACAGGGTATTGGGTGAGCATCCCGCCTGCGGGTGGTATCGGTTGCCCCGACTGTTCTCCCCAAAATCCCGCTCTGCTGCCGGCGTTTCTTGGGTTGCTGGCGAGCCAAGCATGACCTCGCTGACCAGGTGCCCCGGATGCGGCCAACGTATGCGGCTGGATGGTAGCTTCCTGTTATCAGCTGCTTCCGGTGCTACCAAATCCTCCCCTCCTCTCTGCGGAACCGGGGGCGTCGTCGTCCGTGCGACGGTACTCGTGAAAGATGCCCTGGGCGACACGCTCCCCCTGCGCGACGGTGACCGATGCATCGGTGCGGTTGTACACCGCGATCAGGATGTGTCCCTCGGTATCGGGACTGTTGTAGTAGTCTCGGTCGATCACCCCGGTACCATTCACTGGCATAAGCCCGCGCCGTACCGCAAGACTTGAGCGAATGTAGACGGCAAGAAACTCGTCGTCCGGCATGATCACCTTGAGCCCGGTTGGAATCAATGCGACGCTTCGCGGCGGTACAACGACGTCCTCAGCCGAAGCCAGATCATAACCCGCGGATCCCGTGGTTGCCCTTCGGGGTAAGGGGATACCCCGGTCACGGTACGCGGAAACCACCTCAAACCGCCGCATCGTTCAGTGCACCCCGTCCCATACCCAGTTCCCTAACGGCATACTCCGCGGCACCACGGCAGACGCAGCCCAGGTGTCTGGTGGCCCCAGCCTGCGACAGGCAGCTGCCACGTCCTCCGCGGTCACC
Organism: Bacillota bacterium; assembly: GCA_021791995.1. GTDB lineage: Bacteria > Bacillota > Sulfobacillia > RBS10-35 > JAJYVN01 > JAJYVN01. The sequence goes on along the minus strand of JAJYVN010000169.1, from coordinate 1,137 downwards.
ATCGCGAGGCGCCGCACCGCGACTTGTGGAGGAATGGGCGGAAGCCCGAGAGCTAGCGACCGCCCCAAAGCCGACATCCGGGCCTCGGGACTCTCATGCGCCATCCAGATCTGCTGAATGGCCATCTGTTGGTTCCGTTGCAGCTCTTCGGGGACAACTCCACGCGTTTGGATCTCTTCGACGATCCGCCGGGCATATGCCACCGCTTGGCTGACCTCTTCGGGGGAGGTCGCCAGAAAGATCCCGAATTGACCGGTGTCGGTGGACGGAAGATCGTACGCTCCCACGTCATAACACAGGCCTTGTTCCTCACGCAGCTCTTGGAACAGCCGTGAACTCTGGGAGCCACCGAGGATGGCCGCGAGGAGGCCGGTCGCCCACCGCCGCTCCTCCTGCAGCGTGGCGGAAGCTGTGCCAAAATGAACGTATGCCTGCTCCCCTGGCCGGACGCGCTGCACGGCCGAAGATTGTGCCAGAGGCGGTTCACGGAGCACCCCCGCGCCGCCTCTTGTCACATACGCTCCGATGGTCCGTTCGGCGATAGAACACGCCTCGTCGGGATCGATGGCCCCCGAAACGGCCACCGTGATTGCGCTGGCGGTGTAGCGGGAGGCATAAAAGGAGCGCACCGCATCCGGGGTGCAGTTCGACACCGTTTGGACGGTGCCAGCCTCCGGTCGCCCGAAGGGGTGATCCCCCCAAAGCGCTCGAGAAAAGTCATCCGAGCCGAGTTCCTGCGGATCATCGGCCAGAAGGCGCAATTCGTCCAGCACAACAGCGCGCTCGCGGAGGACATCTCGGGCGCATAAGGCCGGACGACAGACCAATTCCCCTAAAAGGTCCATTGCCGCAGCGAAGTGCTGACCGAGCGTATGGCAGTGAAAGCACGTGTACTCGCGCGTTGTGTAAGCGTTGAACTGACCACCGAGAGCGTCCATGGCTTCGGCGAGTGCGCGCGCATCCCGCTCCGTGCTCCCCTTGAAGAGCAGGTGCTCCAGAAAATGCGCCATGCCACTGTGCTCGGCATCGTCATCCCGGCTACCAACGCCCACGAAGACTCCCATTGCGACCGTGCGCACCGAAGCGATGCGTTCAGCACTCACGCGCACACCGCTTGGTAGGGTTTGGAGTAGCGGC
>JAJYVN010000005.1 GCA_021791995.1 Bacillota bacterium | reverse complement strand
CCATCACGTCGCTCTGCAGAACCTCCCCTAATGCTGTCGGGGCCTCTGCGCGAAAGAAGGGGGTCAAGAGGGAGGCAGTGTGAACAACGCTACACGATATCCCCGCACGATCCGCCGCCGACTGCCATTCTCGCGAAAGGGCAACTGTCCGCGCTGCCAGGTCCACATAGACTCCGGGCCGCTGCAAAAGCCGCAGCGTCGCCAGTCCCGCCGCGACCGCGACCGGGTTACCGCTCAAGGTCCCCGCCTGATAAACCGGGCCAGACGGGGCCACCTGTCGCATGATATCCGTCCGCCCTCCGTAACCGGCGAGGGGCATGCCCCCACCCAAGACCTTGCCCAGACAGGTGAGGTCGGCTCGGACGTCGAACATTGCCTGGGCCCCTCCCCATCCAAGCCGAAACCCCGTGATGACCTCATCAAAGATCAACAGGGCGCCAACACGATCGACGACCCGACGGAGGGCCTGCAGGAAGCCGGGCACAGGCGCCACCAACCCCATGTTGGCCGCCACGGGCTCGACGATGATCGCCGCGATGTCGGTGCCCCATGCAGCGCAAATCTCCTCCACCGCATCCAGATCGTTGTATGGGCATACGAGGGTGTCACCCGAAACCGCACGGGTGACACCCGGGCTCGATGGCACACCACCGGTGAGTGCACCCGAACCGGCCTGCACCAGCAGGCTGTCCGCGTGGCCGTGATACCCGCCTGCGAATTTGAGAATCTTGGACCGCCCGGTGAACGCACGGGCCAAGCGGATCGCGCTCATGACGGCCTCGGTCCCCGAACTGCAGAGTCGAAGCATCTCAACGGATGGCATGGCCGAGGACACGAGCTCAGCCAATTCCACCTCGCCCTCGGTGGCGGTCCCGAAGGTGGTCCCCATCTCCGCAGCACGGCAAACCGCCGCCACCACGTCGGGATGGGCATGCCCGAGTGGAAGAGCGCCCCAACTCAGACAGAGATCCACATAACATTGGCCGTCCACATCCCAGACAAAGGGACCGGAGCCACGCGCCATAAACACAGGCGTCCCGCCCACCGCAGTGAAGCTGCGCACCGGACTATTGACACCGCCAGGGATGCGCTGTAGCGACCGGGGCCAAAGATCCCCTCGCACGGATTCAGTCCTCCTCGAGGAGGCGCGCCGCCTCTTGCAGTTGCTCCTCCACGCGGCCCGGGGCGGTTCCCCCCGGTGAGCGGCGGCTTGCGACAACGTTGGTAGGCTCGATGATCGGCAACAAATCCCGTCGCAGACGGGGATGCAATGCGGCGAGGTCCGGATCCGAGAGGTCTTGGGGGAGGCAGCCTCGGTCGAGACACAGGCGCACTAAGCGCCCCACGATGCCGTGTGCCTCGCGAAAGGGGACGCCCTCACGACTGAGGGCGTCCGCCAGATCCGTGACACCGGAAAAGTCACCCGAAAGGGCACCCACCATCCGCTCCGGCCGAGGGCGCAGGGTCGTCACCATTCCGGCCAACGCGGCCAATACCGCCGCACTGGTATCCACCGCGTCAAACAGAGCCTCCTTGTCCTCCTGCATGTCGCTGTGGTAGGCCAGCGGCAGGCCCTTCATGGCCGTCAGGAGCCCGACGAGGTCACCGAAGACGCGACCCGCCTTGCCGCGAGCGAGCTCTGCCACGTCCGGGTTCTTCTTCTGAGGCATGATGGACGACCCGGTCGAGAAGGCATCATCCAACTCGATGAAACCAAACTCCCGTGTCGACCAGAGCACGATCTCCTCCCCTAGTCGGCTGGTGTGCACCATTACGATCGCCAGAGCGGCCAAGAGCTCCAGGACAAAATCCCGATCCGAGACCGCATCCATACTGTTGGGATAGATGCCTCCCAGCCCCAGGTCGTGAGCTACCAACACCGGATCCACCGGATGCGAGGTGCCCGCAAGCGCGGCTGCTCCCAAAGGGGAACGGTCGGCACGCTGCACCACAGCCCAAAGCCGCTCACGGTCCCGCTGCAGCATGAAGAAGTATGCGAGCAGGTGATGGGCAAAGAGGACAGGTTGGGCGTGTTGCAGGTGGGTGTACCCGGGCATCAAGAGCGACCGATGACCTTGCGCCTGTCCGACGAGGGCCCGCTGCAGGTCGCGCACGCCCAGGGACAGACGCCTGGCCTCCTCCTTAACATAGAGGTGCATGTCAAGCGCAACCTGATCGTTGCGGCTGCGAGCGGTATGCAATTTACCCGCCACAGGACCAATGAGTTCACCCAGTCGGTGCTCAATGTTGAGGTGCAGATCCTCCAACTCAATCCGGTATGGGAAGGAGCCCTGTTCAAACTCCTGCTGCACCTGATCCAGGCCCTGGAGCAGGGTCTCTGCCTCGTTCGCTGTCAGTATGTGGACCCGCGCCAGCATGCGCACATGCGCCCGGCTTCCGGCGATGTCCTGTCGAAACAGGCGGCGGTCAAAACCAATCGACGCGGTAAATCCACCAGCCTTCGCTCCACCGCCATCTCCCAACCTGCCACTCCACAAGCCTTGCCCTGGCACGGCTGCTTCCCCTCCAAAAAGAGAACGCCTCCGGTCCAGCCGAAGGCGAAATCCGCTCCGCGCAAGCCTAGGACTGCTCGCGCAAGCGCTCGCGGAGGCGCGCTTGCACCTGCAACGGAAGACCCAGAAGCGTGATGAATCCGCGAGCATCTTCGTGCCGGAAGGAGACATCGGCGCCAAACGTCGCCAGGGTGGCGTCATAGAGCGAATAGGGACTCTCCACCCCGACCGCATCGGCCCTCCCGCGATACAGCCGAACGCGGACTTCTCCGGTAACCGGCTGCTGTGTTTGGTTGACAAAGGCATCCAGTGCCTCCCGCAGGGGCGTAAACCAAAAGCCATCATACACCAACTCTGCATACCGCAACGCCACATGCTCCTTGAAGTGGGCCGTGGCCCGATCCAGTACCAGGGACTCCAGGGCGCGGTGTGCTTCATACAGCACCGTTCCGCCCGGTGTCTCATACACCCCCCGCGACTTCATGCCCACCAGCCGATTCTCCACGAGGCTCACCGTGCCAACGCCATGGCGCCCGGCCCGGGCGTTGAGCGTCTGGAGGACACCCACCGGCGACAGGCGTTCCCCGTCCACGGCCACCGGAATGCCGGTCTCCCAAGCAATTGAGATCATCTCAGCCTCTGCGGGCGCTTTTTCCGGAGAGACGCTCATCCGCAAAACGTCCTCCGGCGCCGACTGTGCTGGATCTTCGAGCACACCCCCCTCGTGACTGATGTGCCAGAGATTCTGGTCTCGGCTGTAGGGCTGACGCGGGGTGACCGGCACGGGCACCCCTTTGCGCTCGGCATAGGCCATAGCATCCTCGCGGGAACGGATAGGCCACTCGCGCCAGGGGGCGATGACCTGCAGATCGGGGGCAAGGGCCTTGACGCCGAGTTCAAAGCGGACCTGGTCGTTTCCCTTCCCCGTCGCCCCGTGAGCAACCGCGTATGCCCCTTCGCGCCGCGCAACCTCCACCAAGTGCCGCGCGATGCAGGGCCGGGCGAAGGAGGTGCCGAGCAGGTACTTTTCTTCATATACGGCGCCGGCGCGCAGAACGGGAAAGGCGAAGTCGCGCACAAACTCGTCCTTTGCATCGACGACCACACAGTCGGCTGCGCCGGAAGCCAGCGCCTTTGCACGAACCGCCTCCATGTCATCGCCCTGTCCCAGGTCGCAACACATTGCGACAATTCGCCCACCGTAAGTCTCCGCCAACCAAGGGATCGCCACTGAAGTGTCAAGCCCGCCGGAATATGCGAGCACAATGCACCGATCCGCGTTCAACCCAAGGCCTCCCCATCATCGGGCACCGCTATGCTGGTTCAAGCCGTGCCAGCACTTCCTCCTTGCGCAAGGAGCTACCCCAACGCGCAATCTCCTCACCCTGGCGAAAGAGGACAGCTCGAGGCAACCGGTTCACCCCATACACCATCGGAGCCACGGGATTCTCGTCCACGTCGAGACGCATGACACGTATGCGATCGCCGCACTCTACCGCAACCGCCTCCAGGAGTGCAAAACGGTCCGATAGCTGGTTCTGGGCGGAGGGTGACCAGAACTCGACCAACACAGCGGTTTGGCTGTGAAAGACCACGTCGCCGAACGTGCCATCCGTCAGTTTCATCACGCGTGCCATAGAACCCCCCCCTCGATCCAGATCCGCCTACAGAGTCTTCGGTTTTAATCCCTGCTCCCCTGCAGCGGCGCGGTTCGAACGGGCGGCAGCACTGCCAGGATCCGGTCGGCCGTGCTCAAGCGGACCCCGTCTCCGGGCGGTCCAAGCCAAAGGCTCGGTGAACCGACCGCACAGCCCGATCAATGGCCCCCTGCTCCACCAAGCAACTGATCTTGATTTCGGAGGTGCTAATCATGTCGATGTTGATGCCTTCCTCCGCAAGAGCGGCAAACATCGTACCAGCCACCCCGGGATGGCTTGCCATCCCGGCGCCAATGAGGGAAACCTTGCCGAAGCCGGCCGCTGCCAGCGTAGCATCCGCACCAACAACGGCACTCACCACTTCCAAGGCCTCACGCGCCGCTTCCAGATCGTCCCCCGCGACTGTGAAGGCAATATCGTTCTTGCCGTCCCGGCTCTGACTCTGAATGATCATATCCACATTAACATTCCGCTCTGCAAGGGCTTGAAAGACACGCATCGCGATACCCGGCCGGTCCGGCACCCCGCATAGGGCCAGTTTCGCGACGTCGCGATCATGCGCCACGGCCCGGGCCACGGCGCCACTCTCCACAAATCCGCCCCCTCGCATCTTCGCCATCTCCTCCGCTGAGGTGATCCGTGTACCCGACCCGTCCGTGAACGTCGAGCGAGCCGTAATCGTCACCCCGTTCATGGCCGCGCATTCGACCGCGCGGATCTGGAGCACCTGCGCGCCCAAGTGCGCAATCTCCATCATCTCATCATAAGCAATGATCGGAATACGCCGTGCCTCAGAAACGACCCTTGGATCAGCTGTATAGACGCCCTCAACATCACTAAAGATCTCACACGCTTCGGCCTGCAGTACCGCCGCCAGCGCCACCGCCGTTGTATCGGAGCCGCCCCTCCCGAGGGTGGTAACGTCCCCGTCCGGCGAGATCCCCTGGAACCCGGCCACCACCGGCACCCACCCAGCCTCAAGCGCGCCGCGCAGCCGAGCTGTGTCCACCGCAACGATCCGAGCCTTCCCTGCCACCCTATCGGTCGTGATGCCCGCCTGCCATCCCGTGAAAGAGCGCGCGGGGCACCCAATGATCTGAAGCGCTGCGGCCAGCAACGCAGTCGAAACCTGCTCCCCGGTTGCGAGCAATGCGTCCAATTCACGCGGCGGGACCCGCGTGCCAAGGGCGCGCATCAGCCCAAGCAGGTGGTCCGTCGTGTCCCCCATGGCCGAGACCACCACCACCACGTTCGGACCAAGGGATCGAGTCGCCGCCACACGCTCTGCCACACGTCGGATGTGATCCACGGTCGAAAGGGAACTTCCGCCAAACTTTTGTACCACAATGCGCATCAGAGATCCTCCGGCGCCAGACGGATCACAGAAGCAACGCGTTCAACGACATTCAGGGTCCCCACCTCCACGACAGCCCTCTGCATCCGATCCTCCCGCACTTGATGCGTCACGATGACCAACTCGGCGCTATCACCTGCCGCAGGTGTCTGCAACACCGACAGAATGCTGACGCCATTCCGCCCGAAGGCGCCCGCGATCTGCCCGAGTACGCCAACGCGGTCAGGAATCCGCAGGCGAAGGTAAAAACGGGAATGAACGTCATCCATACTCCCAAACTCCACCAGGGTCCGAACCGGCCCCTCTGGAGCGACTGCCCCACGGCGAACCCACCGCGCCGCCCGAACAATGTCGGCGACCACGGCACTCGCCGTCGCCTCGCCACCGGCCCCTGGACCGTAGAGCATCATCTTGCCGATCGGGTCCCCCTGGATGTATACGGCGTTGAACGCATCCGCAACCGCGGCCAGGGGGTGCTGCGCCGGCACAAACGCTGGGTGCACCCGCATGGTAACGCGGTTTTGGGCCCGCTCCGAGATGGCCAAAAGCTTGATCGTCCATCCCATGTGCGCGGCCTGTTCAATGTCCGCAGGCGTGATGCCCCGAATCCCCTCTCGATAGACCTGCCCGGGATGACAGGGCGCAGCGTAAGCAATCGAGGACAGGATGGAAATCTTGCGCGCAGCATCCAGCCCGTCCAGGTCGGCGCTCGGGTCAGCCTCCGCATAGCCGTGGAGCTGGGCCGTGATCAGGGCTTCCGCCTGCGACCCCCCCTCTGCACTCATGCGGCTCAAGATGAAGTTCGTGGTTCCATTCAGGATGCCGGCGATACGGTGAATGCGATTGCCGGCGAGCCCCTCCGCCAGCGCGCGAACAACCGGCACCCCCCCACCGACCGAAGCTTCGAAGTACAAGGGAGCGCCGCCCTTGCGCGCCGCGGCCCACACCTCCTGATCGAACTCCGCCATGACATCCTTATTCGCCGTAACAACCGCTTTCCCGGCCAACAGCGCCGCCTGAATGGACGACAACGCTCGATCGACACCACCCATCAATTCGACGACGATCGCAATGCGCGGATCACTCAGAATCGTATTTACATCCGTCGTCAACAGGTCACTGGGCACTTCGACGCGCCGTACTTTCGCGGTATCTCGCACAAGAATGCGCGCAACCTCAATACGTCCCCCGACGTGGTGCTCGATCTCCGCCCGATTGCGCGCGAGAACCTGCAACACTCCGGCGCTCACGGTCCCCAGGCCAAGCAGTGCCAACCGTACCGGCTGGCCGTGCGGTCCACTCTCTCTCACAGTCAACGGGTCTTCGGCGCCGCCCTGTTGGGGGAACCATACCCCCAGCGAGGAGACGCCACTCCCCCCCTCACGCGTAAGAATGCAAACAACCAAGGGGTGAACGGGAATCGGCCATACCGTCCGTTCCTCGCGGGCAACCGCTCACAAAAGCTGTTCCTTCAAGCGGTTGGCGGAAGGGTAGCATGGCACAAACGTTCGGGCAAGGGGCCCATCGATACAGGCTCAGCCCTTGGCAGCTTCGCCGCCCGGCAAGGCGCCCAGATTGCGCTTGACACGCAGAACGGGAATGGACGCAACGAGGGCATAGGCGTCCTTCTCATTCTGCAGGTCCACCTCCATGGCCCGCTCATCGATGTCCAGATACTGCGTGATGACGCGGATGAGGTCGACCTTCAGAGCCTCCCACACCTCGGGCGTCACACTCGCCCGATCGTGGATGAGCACCATGCGCAACCGCTCTTTGGCAACATCCTTGCTCTGGCCACCCGTGCTCTCTCGCCCAAAGATGCGCTGCAATAGCTCGAGCATGGCTTCCCTCCAGGGTTCCGGTCGCGCGTGCGATCCGGGTTTCCGGTTCATCCCGCTTTAGCGGTCACCGGCAGCAAAGAGGCGACGCAATCGACCGAATATCCCGGGACGGGCATCCAGATCCATGAACGCAACCTCCTCGCCGAGGACACGACGAGCAATGTCCCGGTACGCCTGCCCCGCCCGAGAGGAAGCCGAGAGCACCGCTGGTTCACCTCGGTTGGTGCTGACCACGATCGAGTCATCATCCGGTACGACGCCGAGGAGCTCCACTGCTAAAATATCCAGGATATCGTCGATATCCATCATATCCCCGCGCTTGACCATCGCCGGTTTCAGGCGGTTCACGATCAATCGCGGGGGACGCATATCCTCCGCTTCCAATAGACCAATGATGCGGTCCGCATCCCGAACGGAAGAGACCTCAGGCGTCGCCACGATAATAGCCTGATTCGCCCCAGAAATGGCGTTGCGAAACCCCTGTTCGATCCCCGCAGGCGAATCGACGAGAACAAAGTCGAAGTCTTGCGCCAACTCCTTGCACAGGCCGCGCATCTGCTCCGGTGAAACTGCCGTCTTATCCTTGGTTTGCGCAGCAGGCAAAAGGCACAGGTTCTCGAAACGCTTGTCCTTGATCAGCGCTTGGGCAAGTCGACAATAGCCCTCCACGACATCGACCAAGTGATACACGATCCGGTTCTCGAGCCCCATCACGACATCAAGATTTCGCAGACCAATATCGGCGTCGATGAGGACGACGGACTTTCCCAGCGCCGCGAGACTCGCTCCGAGATTGGCCGTCGTGGTCGTCTTTCCGACCCCACCCTTGCCGGACGTGATGACGCAAACCTCTCCCAAGCCCCACAACCCCCCCGAAGCTGCTCGCTGGAATCTCCATCTATGGCATCAAACGTTCGACGACCAAGGCCCCATCGCGCACACGCGCGAGTTCTGGAACCGCAGCGTGCGCGCTCACCCCGTCCGGCGATCGGCCAATGTAGGACGCCACGCGCAACTGCGTCGGCTGCAAGCGGAAGGCAGCCACAATCGCGTCTTCCCCTCCGGTGGCGCCAGCGTGTGCCACCCCCCGCAGCGTTCCCATCACCACGATGTCCCCGGCGGCAACAATCTCCGCTCCCGGATTCACATCCCCGAGAACCACCACGTTGCCGGCAAAGTGCACGCGCTGACCGGAGCGCAACGTTCGCTTGACCAGAACCGTGGCGGTCGGCGAAAGGGGTAGATCGCGGGAGCCAACAAGCCCCATCGCCTCCTTGGGCAGCGCCGGCCGCGCGGTCGACGGTGACGGATGCGCGCGCCTCCCGCGTCGAGCGCCAGTGCCGACTTCGGCCGACGCCGCGCTCAAACGCGCCCCGCTCTCTGCATCATCGCCGCCTTCCGGAATCACGCCGATGGGGATCGGCGCCCGCGTCTCACTCGGTGCACCTTCGATCACCTGGAGCAGTGCGGCCCCGTGCTGCTCCAAGAGCAGCAACTCCAACTCGCGCAACTCCGCGACACGAAGCGGACGTCCACCTGCCTCCAGCGTCACCGCAAGCCCCCGGATGCTCGGCCCCTCTCGCAGTGCCTTAGCGAGCGCCAGCTTGGCATCTTGGAATGTCGCCTGCTCAGGCAGCCAGAGCCGAACGCCGGAACGAGTGCTGACACCCCGGATGCCTGCCCATTGTTCGCCGGCCACCGTCATGCCCTCCTTGCCCGAGCTAGGCTTTCCGTCTCAGAACAACAGAGTTCAACGGTGTGTCGGCCAACCCTCTCGCCATCTGCAACGATCGCCCGCCGGAAACCGCGTTGTTCCGACAGATACAGCGCGGACAGGCCGACCGACGTATCAAGCCAAACGTTCATCCGCCACGCGCCTCGGTTGTGGTCCCACGTATTCCGCGCGCGGTCGGATGATCCGATTGTGCGCGTACTGCTCCATGACGTGCGCGGTCCAGCCAACGATGCGGGCCACCGCAAAGAGCGGCGTGAACAGCTCCGGGCCAATGCCCAACAGCCGATACACCACCCCTGAGTACAGGTCCACGTTGGGATACAGCTCACGTTCACCCTCCACCGCTCGTTCCAGGGCCTCGGTGATTGCGAATAGCCGCTGATCACCCTTTTGCTGCGCCAGATCCCGCGCCAGAGAACGCAGGATGACCGCACGCGGATCCCATCGATGCCGGTATACACGATGTCCGAAGCCAGGGATCTTCTCGCCTCGCGCGAGGTGCTCTCGCACCCACCCGGAGGCGCGTTCCGGCTGGCCGATCTCCTCCAGGGCTCGGTTCGCCGCCGCGTTGGCCGCACCGTGGAGCGGTCCGGAGAGCGTCCCTACAGCACTAGTGATGGCCGCATACATGTCGGCCAGCGTCGCAGAACAGACCCGAGCGGCGAAGGTTGAGGCATTGAGCTCATGGTCCGCGTGCAACACAAGCGCCACGTCCAGAACACATGCCTCCAACGGGGACGGCTCCCGGCCAAAGAGCAGATACAGCACGTTGGCAGCATGGCCTAAATCGGAGCGCGATGCGAGCACCTGCTGCCCTCGTGCGAGGCGATATTGCGCCGCCACAATGGCCGCAAGCCGCCCCGTCAACCACGTAGCACACGCCAGCGGCGACGGCGTATCGACGCCATCAAAAAGCCCCAATGCGGACACGGCCGTGCGCAAGCTCGTCATGGGGTCTCCGGCGGGCAGCGAACGCAGAAAGTGCTCGAACGGAGGCGACAGATCACGTGCCCGATCGAGGGCCTGGCACAAATCGCTCCGTTCCTTTTGCGTCGGCAAGCATCCCATCCACAGGAGGTACGCCACATCCTCGAACGAGGCTCGCGAGTCTACAAGGTCAGCAATTTCGTATCCGCGATAGAGTAGCCGCCCTGCATCACCATCGATGACCCCGATCTCGGTGGCGCACGCAACAACGCCTTCCAGGCCACCCTTGCCACCCTCCATAGGCCCACCCCCGGTGCACAGATGCGCTGGATCACTGGGAACGATATGGATGTACCGCAAACGTGAAAACTCCACCCATATGATACGAGAATCAGAGCCACTGCGTCGCTCATCATTGCTAATGTTCCCGCAACGTGCCGAGAACCCTGCCGTGACCCTTGGGATCTCGCATCTTGGCCTCGTTCAGAATCCTGCACCGCCGAACACGCTCAGGAGCCCATAGATGGCCCAGGCACACGCCAAAGCCACAATCATGAGGCCGGGTACAGCCACACGGCTATACCGCCGCGCAAACAGCGGATGGGCCGCAAAAGCGACCAATTGTGAAAGGAACAACGCAACAAGCGAAGGCGGCAGAAGGTCAACATAGAAGCGACGGGGTCCCGCAAGGCTAATCACGTCCGCAGTAACCATGGCGAAGCCAATCCAGCGGACAGCGCGGTCGACGGCGATGCCTGATGCGGAATGCCAAAGGCGACTCAGCGATACATACTCGGCAACAATCAGAGAAACGACGCTCGCGACGACCCCGAGGCCCAGGGCCAAGGACGCGGTCCGACCTGCGTACAACCTCGCCAACCCCACTCCCGGAATGGACCCAGAAACACCGCCCGTCAAGAGCCAGGCCCCGAAAAGGCTCACAACGGCCGCCACAGTGAAGGAAACCAAAAGTGCGCGGCGTACCGCCGGTGCCCCGCCACGCGTCTCCCCGCCAAGGAAGAGCAGAAGACTCAGACAAACAAAGAGGGTGCTGATCCGGGCGCTGGCAGCAAGACCCACGGGAAGGTTCAGGGGGGGCGGTGCAGGATAGGCAATACCCCCCCCATGCCAGAACGCAAATCCCAACAACCCAACGGCAACCACCTGCGCCATTGCCGATGCTGCCAACAGCACAAATGTGGCCCGGCGTCCCTGCCAAACCAGCGCGAAAATGCCCACGGGTAGCGCCACCTCAGCCAGATCAAGCGTCACCCGCGGCAGTGAGGGAAAGATCCACGGGAGGAGGTAAAAGACAACATAGGTGACGGTGTAGGGAAGGTAGAGGAAGTAGGAGAGGGCCCAAAGGATGGCTTGCAGGCCCGCCCATCGCGGCCCAGCGGCCTCGCGCACAAAGGCATACAGCCCTCCCGCCGACGCGATCCGGGCGGAGTAACTGGCCCACACCCAAAGCGCCGGGAGAAAACAGATAACACCCCCGACGAGGCCGAAAAAGAGGTCACGCGCCGGTAGTCCAGCCGATTGCGGCAGATAGAGCGCCATGATGGCCAGCGGGCCTCCCGCTGAAACCACCCCGAAACCGACGAGCAAGGCCGGCCCCAACCACGCATGCTCGGTCGGGGCCGGACCACCGAGCCCTCCCGGTCCTAGGCCCACGTAGTGGTACCCGTCGGTGCGCTGGATGTGCTCTTCGTGCTTTTCGCAGTCGTCGAGGTACTGGTCGATTTGGTCGCGGTCGTCGTGCTCTTGGCGCTACTGGCCACCGACGTGGCGGCGCTCTTCTTTGCCCCCGTCGCGGAGGTCCCTGCGGTGTGCGTGCTTCCACAACCGCTGACGACCAATGCCACCGGCAGCACCAGGGCGAGCAATTCCGTTCGAAGACTTGCTCTCCCACGCAACACAACAATCATCCCCTCTCTAGAGCTCCGTCCCGGCCGCCCCCCGGAATGGGGACGTAGGGCCCTGTGTCCAGCATACCGCTGAATCCCGCGTCGCGCGCGACCGCTCCCTACCCCGACTGCGTGGTGGTCGCCGAAGAGGACGTCACGGAAGGAGATGGCGGGGTCCCCCAATCGATGGGGTAGGGGCGCTGCATGCCGAAATAGGACCGGATGATGGACGGCAGGATTTCATTTCCCGCACCGACATCCCACATGGCCTTGTCAAGACCGAAGTAGTAGGAGTAAATCTCCCGAGCGATCGGGGCACCGCTCGAAAACCCTTCGTTCCCGTGCTGCATGAAGGTGATCACCGCGATCTGCGGATCATTGGCCGGGGCATAGGAGATGAACCACCCGTTGGGGGTCACATTCCCGCCGGTCTGCGCCGTCCCGGTCTTAGCGGCCACCGTGATCGCCTGTCCCAAATACGCCTGCGTCTCTTGCGAGAAGTCGTAGAACGGCCAATACGCGGTGCCCCAATAATCCGAACTGACCGCGCCATCGCTCAACCAGCTGGGATGGATCTCGGTGACTGCTTCCATCCCCGCGCGTACATCCGCCTGAATGGCCGGCGGAACGTCGATCTGGTTTCGCACCTTCGGGCCGAACGTCTCGAGCACCTTGCCGCTCGATGAACGCACCTCGCTCACCAGATACGGTTGATAGAGGGTCCCGCCATTGGCGAGGGCGGCGACGTAATCGGCCATCTCTAAGACATTGAAGTCGTTGAGGCTCTGACCGATCGCCGCCTGCATCGTGTCCACCGGCGTCCAGCTGCCACCGCCCTCGGCGATCAGCTGGTCCGGACTTGCCAACGTGCCCGGGGCCTCCCCATACAAATCGGTCTGCCCGGTGGGCTGCGCCAAGCCAAATTCGGTGGCCACGCGGTCGATGGCGGCAATCCCCGTGGCTTCGCCCACTTGGTAGAAGTATGTGTCGCAGGAGAAGGCTAGGGCCTCCGCGAGATCCAGGTCGCCGTCGTAAGTACTGATCCAGTTGTGCAGATACTCCCCCGGCCCCACCTGGATCTCGGGCACGCAGGGGATGTGTTCATTGGGCGTAATCGTACCGGTCTCGAGCGCAGCAATCGACGTGATCGGCTTGAAGGTGGACCCCGGCGGCGAGAGATACGAGATGGCCTTGTTGACCAGGGGCTTTCCCAACTCAGCGTTCCACGCCGCATACTGCTTCTGGAACGCCACCGATTCCGCCGAGTTAGGGTTGGGATTCACCGAGTAGGCCGTAGCGTCTGCGACCCATATGTTCGGATCGAAGCCGGGTTCCGATGCCATGGCGAGGATCGCGCCTGTGTTGACGTCGATCACCACCACCGCACCCGCGTCCGCCTCCGGAAAGGGCCCGTATGCAGGCGATCTGCCGCCCACAGGACTCTGCTTGACGAGGTTGATTTGGTCGGTGAGCGCGCGCTGTACCAATGCCTGCAACTGGGCATTGATCGTCAGCACCACGTCGTTCCCAGCGACAGGAGCCTGCACCTTCAAAACCTTGATTGCATGCCCCGCACCGTCCGTCTCCACCACCTCTGACCCGGGGGTCCCGGCCAAACCGAGAACCTTGGTGCCGTCCGGCAGTGTGAGGGGACCATTGAAGCTCTTTTCGATGCCGGCCTGGCCCACAATCTCCTCAGACGATGATGTGCTCGGGAAGACATATCCCAAGATATTGCTCGCGAGCGAGGTGCCAGGAAACCCATCCCCCGGCAGTCCTGGATAGGTGCGATAGGGAATCGTCGCCACCGACACCCCGGGAAGACCAGGGAGGTCCTCCTCTAATGCCGTGTACTCCTCCGTCGAGATTCCGGTCTCGAGCACGACCGCCTGATCCCCCGCGCTCTGCTGGACCGCCTTCTCCTGACTCTCGACAAAGGATGCGGAGACGCCCAGGATCGCCGCCACCAGATGGACCTGCGCAGGGTTCATGGGCGGATTCGCGTAGCTCAGCTCAGCCACATACCACGGAACGTCCTCCGCCAGAACGGTTCCTTGGCTATCCAGAATCTCGCCGCGCGGCGCCGGGATGGTCAGGGTGCGATAGGACTGATTCTCTGCGGCAACCAAGAGGGAGTTGCCCTTGACGATCTGCAGATCAATCAACCGGAGCACCACCAGGGCCGCGGCGGCAAGCAGAACAATCAGCGCAGCCATCCCCTTCGGTCGGAACCGTTGGGTAATGTCATCATCCGCCTGCACCAGCGCCACCCCCTATGCGCCAAACCGTCCCGCTGCCTGAGATCCCATCCCCCACCGCAACGCCCTCTGTCGCCGCCGGAACAAGATGGTCGGCCAACTGGCGAGTGCGGCGAGCACACCATCGTAGGGTGCCGCCAGGAGCGCGTGCTCCAAGGCACCCGTCAGGTTCACCGGATAGCGTCCAACAAAGCGGCTTCCCGCGATCACGATCGCTCCATACAAGCCTGCCATCAGCATTCCGACCAACCAGCGAACCCATCCGCTATCCAGATCAAACCGCCCGCCCGCCTCGCCACACAGCCATCCGGCCATCCCGGTGGCAAGCGCAAAGAGGCCCAACGGGCCGCCCCCCATCAGATCTAACACCAATCCGGCTGCCAGCCCCACCACTGCGCCCCGCACGGGACCACCAATGGTCATCGCGTAAGCCATGACTCCCACCAGCACGATGTCGGGAGGTATCCCATGGATCTCCAACCGACCAGCCAACGCTGCCTGGATCCCCGCAAGCGCGATCAGGATCGCTGCACCCCATAGCCAGCGCGAAGCCACCATCACTCCCCCCCCTTACGCCGCACTGCTGAGTGGGACCTGGGGGAGCAGGAGTACCGCCTGCACACTGGCGAGGCCGGCGGAAGGGCGCACTTCCGCCTGGGGCGTGAAGCCGAAGTCACCCGTCCCAACGGAGGCCACAACGCCGATCGGCAATCCTGGCGGGTAGATGCCTCCCAGACCCGAGGTCACAATCTTTGCACCCACCGGCGCCTGGATCGAGGAGGAAAAGAATTGCATCAAGACGTCTGCGGCTGACAGGTCCCCCGTGACGATACCCTCGGTCTCCGTACTGGCCCCAGCCAGCATCGCGCCCACCGAAAGAGAGGGATTGGTCAGCAGCATAATGGTGGCGGACACAGGATTCACGGATGCAACGCGACCGACCAGTCCCGTCGGATCCACCGCAACCATTCCCACCTGAACACCGGCATTAGTGCCCTTGTTCACGACAAGCGTCGCGAACCAGTTGTTCGGGGAGCGTCCGATCACCGCTGCCGCGATCCCGCCACTCACGCCCGCCGGCAGTGGGGTATGCGCCGCATTGACAAGCGCCGTCAGTTGCGCATTCTCCGCCTCAAGCTCTGAGTTCCGTAAAAGCTCTTGGTTAAGCGCCGCAACTTCCGCCTCCAATGCTCGGTTCTCCTGCTTGAGGGTCCAGAGGCCATGGATGTCTGCCCAACCCGAGCCAATCGCGGTGGCGATGTGCGATGTCACCGCCTCCACAGGCTCCGTGACAAGGTTGATCGCCCCGGAAGCCACACCGAAGGAGGGGATGCGTGCCGAGGCCGCGATCAGACCGAGGAGCACAACGACACCCAGCACCACATACCATAACTTCTTACCAAATATTGTCTCGTGCACTGGAACTCCCGCCCGCCCGTCACTCTCAGGCCAACTTCTTGGGATTGGAAAGGACATCTTGCAGCTGTTCCAACTCCTCCACGACCCGCCCCGCACCCCGAACGACGCACAACAGAGGCTCATCGGACACGACGACGGGCATCCCCGTCTCCTCGGACACCTTCTTGTCGAGCCCGCGCAGCAGGGCGCCTCCACCGGTCATCACGATTCCCCGATCCATGACGTCTGCCGCTAACTCGGGTGGCGTAAATTCCAGGGTGAACCGGATCGCGGTGATGATAGCGTTGACCGGTTCCTGCAAGGCCTGCCGGATCTCTGCCGCAGTCAGGCGCAGGTTGCGCGGCAGCCCTGTCAGTAGGTCGCGCCCACGGATGTCCATGGAGGCATCGTCGTTCACTGGATACGCGGATCCAATCGTGATTTTGACGTCCTCGGCCGTTCGTTCCCCAATCGCCAGGTTATAGGTGCGCTTGACGTAGTTGCCGATAGCCTCGTCCATCTCATCGCCCGCGACCCGAATCGAACGCGGATTGACAACTCCCCCCAGCGAGATCACCGCCACCTCAGTGGTCCCGCCGCCGATGTCAACCACCATACTGCCCGTTGGCTCATGGACAGGGAGTCCAGCGCCAATCGCCGCAGCCATCGGCTCATCAATCGTATAGGCCATGCGTGCGCCCGCCTGCAACGCGGCATCAATCACGGCGCGCTTCTCTACCGGAGTGACACCGGAGGGGACACAGATCACGACACGCGGATGAAAGATCGAACGGTGCCGACTCGCCTTGGCAATGAAGTAGCGCAACATCATCTGCGTAATGTCGAAATCAGCGATCACCCCATCCTTCATGGGACGGATGGCGGAGATATTCCCAGGGGTGCGGCCGATCATCCGCTTCGCCTCGGTTCCCACAGCGACGGGTTGGCGCGTCTCAGCCCTGATTGCCACCACGGATGGCTCCTGAAGCACAATTCCTCGCCCTCGCACGTATACCAGTGAATTCGCGGTACCCAAATCAATCCCCATGTCCCGAGACAGAAGCCCCCACATCCCGCCGTACCTCCCCGATGATGGCGCCCAGACACACCTGCCAGCCCACCCACTTGACGTTACAGCACACCGCTCCAGTGTTCAATCCTCAAAACGCACCAAAGATTGTGCGCGCAGGCTGACATACCCCCCTCGCCCGATGACCAAGTGGTCGAGAACGGGCACCCCCAACAACCGCCCCGCATGAACGAGGCGCTCCGTGAGGTCGATGTCCTGGGCGCTCGGGTCTGGATCGCCGCTTGGATGGTTATGTGCCAGGATTACCGCCGCCGCACTGCGGCGGATCGCTGGTTTGAACACCTCTCGTGGGTGCGCGACAACGTGGTCAAGCCCCCCTTGGCCGACCACTTCCACGGCCAGCACATGGTGCTTGGTATCCAGGAGCAAAACGCGAAACTGCTCCTGTTCCAAAACGGCCATCGCGGCAGAAACCTCTCGGGCGGCATCAGCTGCGGAATGCACCCGGCGGCGCTCCGGTCCGGCCGCCGATGCGCGCCGACCCAATTCGAACGCCGCCAACAGGCAAGCTGCCTTGGCGGGCCCAACCCCAGGGAGCGCGGCCAGTTCCTCCGCACTGCAGCGGCTCAGCCCACCAATGCCCGCCTCACCGCCCAAACGGACCAGCCTACGCCCCAAGTCTAGAGCAGTTTCCCCTCTTCTTCCGCTACGGAGAACGATGGCCACCAATTCTGCATCGCCAAGAATCCCCGCCCCCAGGTTCCACAGCCGCTCCCTTGGCCGCTCGGCTGTGGGCCAGGACGGGATGGGTTGCACCGAGGCCTCTTCGTCCTTAGTGATCCGAGCACGCATACCGCTACCCCCCGAGTGCGGTCCGCCCGGACCTTCACCCGCTCCCCAGGTGGATGCCGAACTCGGCAAGCAACCGCGAGAGGCGACAGAGCGGGAGTCCGACGACCGCGGTGTAGTCGCCCTCAATGCGTTGAATGAAGGCGCTCGCCACCCCCTGGATGGCGTATCCGCCAGCCTTGTCCCATCCCTCCCCACTCGCTGCGTATGCGTCTTGTTCCAGGGATGTCAGGTCGCGAAAGACCACACGGCACAACTCAACACTCGAGCGTTCCTGGTCTGCTGCCCGCAACACGACCGCAGTAAAGACGGAATGCCGCCGTCCAGACAAGGCCTGCAGCATCAGACGGTTCCGGTCGGCCGTCCGAGGCTTCCCGAGTTCCTGCCCGTCCGGCGCCACCACAAGCGTATCGGCCGCAAGAACCAAAGCCTCAGGGGCCCGTCGACCAGCGGCGGCCGCCTTCCCTGCCGCCCTCCGCAGCGCTACCGCCGATGGCGAGGGAGCGCCCTCCCCGAGCATTGATTCGTCGACATCCACCGGCACTGCCCGAAACGATACTCCCATCTGGGTAAGCAGGCTCCGTCGGCGAGGGGATCCCGAAGCCAGGAGCAGCTCACGCCCTGACCATCCCAACCATTCCATATCGTGCCATCACTTCCTGCCGATCAGGCTCTGCCCAGTTGCCCGATGCGCTCCTCGAGCCGTGCGATCTTCCCATCCAATATGGTCATCCGCTCCTGGTCGCGCACCACAACCTCCGGTTTGGCCCGCTCCCGAAAGGCGGGATTATCCAATCGGCTGGCCGTGCGATCTCGTTCCTGGCGCACCAGAGCACAGTCACGCTCCAAACGCTGGAGGACGGCGGGGACATCCACCACATCCCCGAGAGGAAGCAGGACCTCGATACCGTCCCCGACAACGGCGGAAACGCTGCGTTCCCCAGGTTCTCCCACCTTAACCTCCTTCACGCGAGCCAGTTCACCAAGGATCAGCGCACACTGCTCGACTCGTTGCGCTGCCCCGGACCCGCGCAGGTGAACGCGCACCTGGGCAGCCGGTGGAACGGAGAACTCGGCCCGAAGGGACCGGACAGAAAGGACCACCGCGCGGACCAATGAAAACTCTTGCTCCGCATGGAGATCCACCCGAGACGCATCAGCGGTGGGATACGGTGCCGTGGTCAAAAGCGTCCCGTCCGAGCCGGGCATCTGTTCCCAGATGGCTTCAGTGATGAAGGGCAACACGGGGTGGGCTAAACGCAGTACAACCTGCAAAACACGGGTGAGAGTTTGGCGCGCAGCTCGGGCGGAGGCATCCCCATGCCGTCCATGAATGCGCGACTTGACCACCTCAAGGTACCAATCACAGAATTCATCCCAGAAGAAGGTCGAAAGAATCTGCACCACCGTGGCAGTGTCAAAGGCGGCGAGTGCGCCATCCATGGCCTCCACGGCCCGTTCCAGTCGACTCACGATCCATCGGTCGGCAAGCTCACATTCCTGCGCCGTCCAGACCGCGTCTTCGTCGGTCACCTGCTCCAGGGTAAAGCGCGCCGCGTTCCACAGTTTGTTGCAGAAGCGCTGACTGCCTTCCATCCGGTCGGGGGCAAAGCGCAGATCATTACCTGGAGCCACCCCTGTCAAAAGTGCCAACCGGAGCGCATCCGCCCCATACTGATCGATAACCTGGATGGGGTCGATCCCATTGCCCAGGGACTTGCTCATCTTGCGTCCTTCGGCATCCCGTACCAATCCGTGCAGCAGGACGGTGCGAAAGGGAGCTTCGCCAGTCAGCTGTAGGCCGGAGAACACCATGCGCGCCACCCAAAAGAAGAGAATGTCCTTGCCCGTGACCAAAAGGTCCGTCGGGTAGTAGGCAGAGAGATCGGCTGTCTCCTCCGGCCAACCGAGCGTCGAAAAAGGCCAAAGGGCAGAGGAAAACCAAGTATCCAGCACGTCGGGATCCGGCTCAAGGGCGTCGGCCCCGCAATGCGGACACCGCTCGGGGCGATCGACCGTAACGGTAACCTCGCCGCAGGACTGGCAGTGGTAAGCTGGAATCGGGTGCCCCCACCACAACTGCCGACTGATGCACCAGTCGTGCGCACTGTCCATCCACTGCAGGAAGATCCGAGCGAACCCCTCCGGAACAAACGTCACATCGCCTCGCCGCACCGCTGCACTCGCCGCATCCGCCAGGGCACGCATGCGAACGAACCACTGGGTGGAGATCAGTGGTTCAACGACCCCTCCGCAGCGTTGGCAATGACCGACCCGGGCCACGTGCGGCTCGGACCCTCGGATCAACCCTTGCGCCGCAAGCGCCGCTATCACCGCGTCGCGAGCCTCCTGGGTGGTCTGGCCCGCAAACGGTTGCCACTGCGGTAAGATCCGCCCGTCGGTGCCGATCACCGCCACTACCGATAGCCCATGCCGCTCCGCAATGGCATAGTCATCCGCGTCATGGGCAGGCGTGACCTTCAGTGCCCCCGTGCCGAACGATGGGTCGACGTGGCGATCCCCGATCACACGCAGCCGCGTCCCGACCAGTGGCAGTACCGCCGTCCGTCCGATGAGGTGGGCGTGGCGCGGATCATCCGGGTGCACCGCCACTGCTGTATCGCCCAACATTGTCTCTGGACGGACCGTTGCGACGATCAGTTCCCCTCCACCCTCGAGCGGATAGGCAATCCGATAGAGGGTGGAAGGTTCGTCCTCATGTTCCACCTCAAGATCGGAGACCGCTGTGGCACACCCAGGGCACCAATTGACGATGTACGGGCCACGATAGATGAGTCCCTCGTTGTGATAACGAACAAAGACTTCTCCAACGGCTCGAGAGAGACCAGCATCCAGGGTAAAGCGTTGTCGGCTCCAGTCGCAGGAGCATCCCAACCGCTGCAACTGGCGCACGATGTTGTCCTCATACTCCTGCTTCCATTGCCAAACGCGTTCCACAAACCGCTGCCGTCCCAACTCGGCTCGGTTTTGCCCCTCCTCCGCGAGCCGTTTTTCCACAACGGCCTGAGTCGCGATTCCGGCGTGATCCGTCCCTGGCAGCCAGAGGGTCGCATCGCCACGCATGCGGTGCCAACGAACCAGTACATCCTGCAGGGTATTGTCCAAGGCATGGCCCATGTGGAGCCGTCCGGTAACGTTGGGGGGCGGCATCACGATGGAGAAGCGCCGCTCGGATGCTGGGACCGAAGGAGCGACAAAGACACGGTGCTCCATCCAGCGCTGATACATCCGCGACTCCTGGGCCCCGGGATCATACGTAGAAGCGAGTGGCTCTCGGTGCATCCGTTTGTCCCCCCTGGCCAATGTGAAAGGGCGGCGGTCCCGGCAGAGGGACCGCCGCGCTACTGTTGCGTGTGCCCTGGCTTCCTCCTCATATTCTGGGGATTCCGCCGTCTACTCGTCCAGACCTTCCAGATGGCGCAGGGCCCAACCAGCAGCCTCCACACGGTTGCCGACGCCCAACTTGTGCAAAATGCCCTTGATATGAGCCTTCACTGTGTTCTCACTGATCTCCAGGGCATCAGCGATCCCTCGGTTGGTCGAGCCGCGGGCCAGTATGCGGAGAACCTGTTCTTGGCGCAACGAAAGGACCGGTTCGTCCCCGGCCGCCGTGGCTCGTGGCAGGGCGCTGGAAGGTGTGAGGACCCGCCCGGCCATCGCGGCGGGAACGGTGGTCTGCCCGTCGGCCACAACACGGACGGCGTGAAAAAGGGCTTCAACGGGACTCGACTTCAACAGGTAACCGGAGGCGCCGCGGCGCAAGCATCCCTTGAGATGCTCGTCGTCGGTGCTGACCGTCAACACGAGCACTCTTGTTTCCAGGTCCTGCACTCGCAGTTCATCCAAGACCCACAGGCCGTCGCCTTCTGGCATCTGGATGTCGAGAAGGAGCACATCGGGTCGTAGCTGCCGAACGAGGCGCACCGCTTCTGCACCCGTACCGGCCTCCCCGACCATTTCGAACTCCGGCTGTTCGGAAACGAGGCGCGCAAGTCCCTTCCGCACCATCGCATGGTCGTCCGCGATCAAAATACGGATGATACTGTGCGGAACCGGTTGCACACCGGCATCCTCCTTACGAACCAAGTCTCATTCCACGA
The DNA here is from genome assembly GCA_021791995.1 of Bacillota bacterium. Taxonomy (GTDB): domain Bacteria; phylum Bacillota; class Sulfobacillia; order RBS10-35; family JAJYVN01; genus JAJYVN01. Next base: position 9,939 of record JAJYVN010000005.1, on the reverse strand, counting down.
GCGAACCGGTACGCTCCAGCCTGTTCCCTTCTCGGTCAGGGGCCGATCGGTCGGGCAGGACGAGGCGCACCTCCGTGCCCTGTCCAGGGCTCGTGATGACCTGCAGAATCCCGTTGACCGCCTGGGCACGCTCATGGAGAATTCGTAGCCCGAAGTGCGCAGGATCGCTCGGCCGATATGGATCGAAGCCGCAACCATCATCCGTGACGCTGACCACGACGCCCACGCTCTCCCGCGCCACACGCACGATCACAGCCCGCGCACCACTGTGCTTACGCACATTAGTCAAAGCTTCCTGAATAATCCGCAGCACCTGGATCTGTCCCTCAGCCCGCAACTCCGGAAAATCGTGCTGTAGATCGAGACGCGCGTTGATCCCCGCTTGCGCGCTCCATGCCTCCAAAGACGTGGAGAGTTCCTGCGCCCAATCCCGCGCCTCCGCGTCCCGCTGGCGGAGATCGTGAATCACACCACGAAGATCATACGCTGCCTGCATAGCCATCTGACGGGTTTCTTCCAGGGCATCAAGCACCTGACGGGATTTGCGCCGTTCCTTGGGAAGTACCAACACAGCATCCGCCCGCAACTTCAAAAGAGTGAGGGTTTGAGCCAAGCCATCATGCAACTCACGTGCCACCCGCTCCCGTTCTCGCTTTCCCCCCTCGTCTTTCAGCCGACCCCAGATGCGCAGGTTCTCAATGGCCACGCCCCAGACAACCACCGCTGCAGAGAGAAACCGCCTCTCCGCACTCGTCAGCCGACGTGGCAGTGGCCACCCGATGGCCATGACCCCCACCGTTTGCCCCTCAATCCGCACCGGCACGGCTACGGCGGACCGCAGCCCGGACGCGGTCATGGAAGCGTCGCCTGTGCGCGTCGCGTCCTCCAGCGCCTGCAGAACCCCCTGCGAGCGGGCGATCGCAACCATAGGGTGCGACACCGGCCAGCGCAGCGGCCCCACCGCATGCGCATCGCTGCCGGAGCCCATGTCCCCAGGCACCCACGCGACCACGGCGGCGGCAACCTGCTGGCCAATCAACTCAAGCGCTGGATCCAGGTTTCGCTCGACGTGGGGGAGGTAGGCGAGAGAGGCGCGGAGAGCTTCCAGGCGGAGGAGCCACCGCCGCTCGGTAATAACGCCAGAGATCCATTCACAGCCGAAATAGCCAGTAACAAGGAGCCCGCTGCCGATCAGTATTCCGTCCCAAAAATGCGGGAACCCAGCCCAGAGCCACACCAAAGAGCCCAGTGCAAGGGAAAGACCGATCACCAGGTGCTGCCCCCACCGAACAAGCAACGACCGTGTCTCCCCTCCTTGGGGTATCCTCCAAGCGGGCGAGCACGGACCTGCATCATCCACCCGCTTCACCCGTCTCCCAACCCAATCCATGCTGGAAGCAAACCCCCGCTTGGCTTGTGTCAGCGGAATTGTCGCAAAAGCATCGATACATCATGCACACTCTACAACAATTGGCTGCACGGTGCCAGGAATGCCCGATTGGGAAGATGTGAACACCACAGATTTAGGCCGAAGCATGGCGAACGCGCCGCCACACCGCCTGAAAGAGCACTTTGACAAACTTTGTTTCCGGAATGCGCAGGGCAAAGGCAAGGGCCAGGTAGACCACAACCGCCGCGACAACCGCCAGGACCAAAACCCCCACGGAGACGAGTTCACGGTGCGCCAGAGGCACAAACGCATCATACACGCCAAGCGCCAGACCGACGCTGACCGCAGCCGTTATGGCCATCCGGGTGGCAGCTCCAGCGATCCGGCGCAGATCCAGGACCCCCGTTCTGCGGTGGAGAAACCAAGCCAAGATGAGCGCCGAAAAGGTCCAGGCGGAAGCGGTGCCCAGGGCCAGCCCACCCTGCCGCATCGGCCGGACCAGCAGAAGATCCAGACCGATGTTCACAGCGACCCCGGCGAAAGTAGCCCCCATGGGAACCTTTGTATTGCGCAGGGCATACAGCGTTCGGCTGAGGTAGTCCATCCAGGCGAACGACAGGGTCCCCAACGCAAAGAAAGCCAGCGCATACGCGCCCGCCACGGTGTCCGCTGGCTTGAAATCCCCGTGTTGAAAAACGGCCGCCATGATCGGTCGCCGCAGCACGAACAGTCCCATCATCGTAGGCAGCGTTACGAAATTCACCATACTGATACCACGGGTCACCACCTCCCGTAGCCGCGCGGGGTCCGAGCCCTCAACGGCCGCCTCGGCCAATCGCGGGTAGAGCACGGTCGCCACGGAGTAGCCGAGGACACCATACGCGAATCCCTGCAGGCGCAGCGCCCACGTCAGGTCAGTGATCAGGCTCCGGGGTTGGAGACCGAACGCCAAAACCCGATCGACCAAGAGTGCCGCCTGGTTCGCCAGGGCCACGGCCATGGCCGGCCCCATCAGGCCTGCCGCCCGGCGCAAGAGCGGGTCGCGGAGGTCAAGTCGCCAGCGGAAGTGGAAATGGATCTTGCGCAGGGCAGGAACCTGAATCAGAAACGTGGTCGACGTCCCAATCAGGCTACCCCATGCTGCGGCACGGATTCCGCCAAAGCCGAGACTACCGATGATGACCGCACCAATGATGACCAGGTTTTGCGGGATCCCCATTGCCGCGTTCGGGCCGAAATACCCGTAGCTGTTCAGAACCCCCCCGGCAACGGCTGACCAGGTGTAAAAGAGGATGAGGGGAGCCATGATCCGGACCATGCCCACCGTGGTCGCAAATGCAGCGGGCTCCTCGGCGCGTAGCGATGACGCGAGAAGCCCCACGAACGGTCGGGCGAAGATCTCCAGAAGCACCACCAAGATGGTCACCGCGAGCGTGGCGGCCCCGTTGAGGTTCGCGGCGAACTCCTCCGCACGGCGGTGGTCACCCTGCTGCAGGAGCGAGGCGACGCTTGGGATGAACACCGTGGAGATGGACGCCATCACGGCCGCAAAGACGGTCAATGGCACAACCGACGCCAGTACATACAAACTGACGGCGCCACCGGTGCTCAGACGGTCGGTAAGTACAACATCGCGCAAAAGACCGAGAAACTTGCTGCCCAGCGTCGCGAGGGCCACCGCAACCGCAGAACCGGTCAGAACGCGGGAGGTGGCCCGCCCGGCGCGACGACGCTCGACCGTTTGTCCGAGATCCTGTAAGCCAGTCCCCCCCGATCCCCACGCGAAGTACGACTCGAGGCGAGAGGCCTCAAATCCGGGCCATCGCCGCATGGACAGCCGTCGACGAAGCCCGGACAGCCGGCGTCGGGTTGCCCGGATCTGCCTCGTACTCGATCACAACGGGATCGTTAAAGCCAACGTCCCGCAACGCGCGCAACACGGTGACCAGGTCAATCCGTCCCCTCCCAGGTAGGACCTCGGTGTCGTCCTCCAGAAAATCCTTCAAGTGAACCCCGGAAATACGCGAGCCCAACGCGTGGATCGCCGCCACCGGATCCTGACCCGCACGGAGGAAGTGCCCCGTATCGACGCACGCACCAAGGGCAGCATCCTGGTGATCCAACACGGCGAGCACCGTATCCACCGTGCTATAGTGGTGCCCTGGACCATGGTTGTGAATGCCGAGGCGCAACCCAAGTTCGTTTGCTAGATGAACGCCAGAAGCGATAGCGCTCGTATCCCCCGGTTCCACATCCACGCTGACGTAAGAACAGCCGAGCCGTGCTGCCAAGCGCAACGCTGGTTCCGCCCCCGAGCCCAGCTGAATAACACCATAACCGACAACCCGAATCCCAGCCATCTGGGCAGTCTGCTGGTAGGAGGCGATCGCTGCCTCTGCCGCATCCGGCCCCAGGTGCCCGGGCCATACCTCAATGGCCACAACACCTGCCCGCTGGGCCTGCTCCAGACTTCCGAGCGCAGAAAACCTCCGATACGTGTAGGACTGAACCCCAACAGCCTCGTCCATGCCCATGCCTCCCACGGTTCCGTGCTGTCCGAGCGATGATCCTGGGCGAAGGATAGCAGAACCGGCTCGCCGTGCACGATCCCCGCTGCACGGATTGTCTTCCCCGTTGCGCCGAGCAATGCACTGCAAATTGGCAAAATGGCGCTTTTTGTCGCACTTATCGTATTGATCTTGGCGCGCGGACGCGGATAATGTGCGCAAGAAGTCAATGAACGACGTGGGAGTCGAACACACAATCTCAGTCAGGATGGGTCGAAGCGGAGGGGGGTGGTGGTTGTGCCTACGGGGAAGAAGCCTGCGGATGGTGGCAAGACAACAAAGCCGAACGACACAAAGAAGCCGGAGAAGCGCGGTCCGGCCGATACGGGCAAGAAGGGCAAATAGCCCGTTCCGGGATGCGGGTTACGGGGCAACCACTCGGTTGCCCCGTAACCTTTTACTTTTTGGCCTGGAGCACCTGGGCCTGGCGAATTCCACCGATGTGCAACGTGTCATAGGCCTGCTGGGAACTCTGAAACGGTCCCCCGCCGTGCCCGTGCCAATTAAGGTTGGTGAACACAGGGTTCGCACGCCCCGCCGCGCGTTCGCGTTGCTGGATCCAGTGCTGCATGCGCTCCTCCAGAAGCGCCACGACCGCTGGCTCCTGGGAAGCGAGGTTGTGCAACTCCTGAGGGTCCTCCACAAGGTTATATAACTCCACCTCCGGCTTGAAGTGAAAGTCTGGTTCTAAGGCGTGAATCAACTTCCATTCCGGCGTCCGCCATCCGTGTTTGCGCATCCATGTGGCCTCCGTGAGGTAGAACTCACTAACCGGGTGAAAGGGCTTGCCCTCCCACATGGGGGCAAGGTTTCGACCAAAGAGCTTCATCGACGACGTGCGAATTCCCGCGAGACCACAAATGGTTGGCATTACATCCGAGATCAGGGTAATGTCAGAAATCCGCCTGCCGGAAGGCACTCGCCCAGGAAAGCGGATAATGAGCGGAACGACCAAGGTACACTCATAGAGCCCGTGGTGGTCGTAATTGCAATCGTGCTCCAAGAGAGATTCACCGTGATCGGCGGTAAAGACCACAATCGTGTCTTCGTCCAGGCCCAGGGATGACAGTTCATTCAGTAAAGCCTGAATCGAGGCGTCCATGTATCCGATCGCCCCATCATACTGTGCATCGACGTAGGCGGAATCGGTGCATCCCTCCGGAATCCACGACTTATGGAAGTCGCAGAACGGCTTGAAACCATAGACGCCATCCAAGCTGTGCTTTTGAGGGTCGAACGGATCCCCACCATAGAAGGCACGCTCGAATGGCTTGGGAGGTAGGTAAGGGGCGTGGGGATCCATATGACGAAGGAAGAGGAAAAAAGGATGGTCCGCTTGAGCCAACCGCCGCATCTCCGGGATGGTGACTGCGTTCAGATTCTCGGCCTTCGGGCAGCGCCCGGTATCGTCCGAGCGCCACCCCTCATAGTCCAAATACTTCTGAAATCCCCGCGAAGAGGGATTGCCGGTGAAGCCCACGCACGTGGTGTTGTATCCCTCCGTGCCCAGGAGCTCCGCCATGGTGGTCAGGTGCTGCCCGAGGCCCCCTTGGTGGCGCAGGGCCACGACATCGGTGCCAAAGCAGTCCATACCGGTCAGCATGGAGGCATAGGCAGAGGTCGTCGGAATACTGGGACTGAAGTGGTTTTCGAAGAGAGCCCCCTCCGTGGCAAGCCGATCCATGTGCGGGGTCGTCAGGTGGTGATAGCCATAACTGCTCAGATGATCACGCCGCAGGCTGTCCACCGCAATCAGGAGGATATTGGGTTTCCGTCTGGCCAATGGATGCCACCTCACACTCAGTGTATTGGGGGAAGGGCATGGGGCCGCACCGGGAGACCGCCCTGTTCGTGCGATTCCATCGCGGCAAAGGTGCACTCGAGGGCTGCCAGGGCGTCGCGCCCGGAACCCCGCAGCCGATCGACCGGCACCCGATTCGCCACGTCCTCCAGAAAGGCGTGCAGTCGACGGGGGAAGGTCTCGTTGAAATTGACGCTCTGCGTGTCGGTAACCTCGGCCTTCGGCTTCTGGCCGAGCGGCACCCGCTCAGCACCCCAAAACGTGATCTTGCCCACGCAATCCTCGATGCAGAGCGTGCCGCGGGTACCCCCCACCTCGATGCTCCACCAGCCACCTAGACCTGTCGGCGTATCGCCCCGATTACTAAGCAGATACCCGATGCACTCGTTGGCGAACACGGTGTGGATGCTGGTATGCGACAGCAGCACGTCGCCCGCGCTCTGACGGAATCCCGGCCGACCAAAGAACGCTTGGACGAGCCGGATGTCGCCGCAAAGGTATCGCATGACGCTGAAGGGGTGCGTGAGGAAGGCTTTGGCGTGGAAGTACGGGAAGCCGCTCGTGCGAAAATCCGATCCCGGACCACCGTAAAACGCCTCGCCGCCCGAGAAGCTCATCTTCATCAAACAGTACCGCAGTTCCCCCATGCGGCCCTGTTCGATATACTCGCGGGCCTTGTCCGCAGGAACCGTAAAGTAGTGGTTCAGGTTGCAGCCGAAGTACACGCCACGTTCGGCTGCAACCCGAACCATGGTACGAGCCTCCTCGATGCTGTTGGACAACGGCTTCTCAACGAGGACGTTCCTGCCGGCCGTGAGTGCCTCCATCACCGGCTCGAAGTGCCAGCTCCCGTTCTCCCGCCCACCGGTTGTGACATCGACCACATCGAGGTCTGGATGTGCCCTTAGCATCTCCGCTACACTGTGGTAGCTCTGCGCGCCAAACTTGGCTGCCGCCCCGTCCGCGCGTTCTCCAACAATGTCACAGATGGCCACAACGTTGGCCAACGGATCGGCGGCATGGCACTGCAAGTGCTGATTGCCGATCCCCCCCACACCTACGAGACCAATCTTGAGCGGCACTGCCTGATCCCTCCCAATGTTCGAACCGCACGATAGCCCCACTGCGCGCCGTAAAACGGCGCAGCCCGCCCGATCAGCGGAGACCGATGCGCCGACCAATCGCGTTGAGGTACCCATACGACTCCGCCGCCACGGCCACGACACTGCTCAGATCGTGCTCGGCCTTGGCCCCAATCACCTCAAGGCAAACCGGTCCCGCATACTCAGCATCGCGCAACACCTTCATGTATCCCCACAGATCGATGTCGCCTCGACCACAGGCCTGCCGTTCGATGGGCCCCGGCCCACTCTCCCGTCCCTCGCAGTCCCGAATGTGAATGTGCCGCACGCGGCTCATCACCTGGCGCAACGCCGCTACCGGGTCCTCACCAGCTCGGTGGATGTGGCTTGGGTCCATATCGACACCGAATGCGGATGAAGGGATCGCTGCCATGGCCGCAAGCGTCGACGGGGTGTCGCTAATGACGGTACCAACATGCGCCTTGACGCAGAGGCAGACGCCATGCTCTGCCGCCAACGCGGCATCGCGGCGGAGCATCTCGATGCACTGTTCTCTGCCACCAGGCGTTCCCGCCTTCACTCCCGGACCGACGTTGACGACCGGGACACCGAGCGCCGCTGCTGCTGCACAGGCCCGGTTTAATCGCTCGGCATCGCTGGGATCGGCCACCTCCATCGAGAGCGCCCGTAACCCCGTCTCTCGCAGGATCGCCCGCATACTCTCCACCTGATCCTCCCAATGGTCGAGGGCGAGGTGCTCACACATTCCCCGAATCGCAGCGATCTCCAACCCATCGTAACCACACTGCGCGATGGCTCGTGCGGCCGTAGCGAAATCGAACTTGCTGAACAGCACGGTATTGACGCCCAGTTGCACCCGTCCACGCCCCCTCGGTCGGTTCGCCAAAGACTTTGCGTCCAATTGGGGATCTCCTGCGGCCAACCACACGCTTCTGTGGGGAAAAAGCGGTCTCCGACGGTGTAGCCGCGAATGTCCGTCTTGCCATCCGACCGCGTCATGGAGCGCCATGACGGGAGCTTTGTCGTTTCTTCGGGCATCTGCGCGGTCGATCATTGCCGGAGGGGTGACGCCGTAGTATAGTGGCGCGGGACTGGGGATGCGTCTCCACCGTCCGAAGGGCGCTTCATGCGGTTATCGCAGAGCCGTGCGAACGCGTTCCATCACCTCCTCTGAGGGAGGCACAAGCACCCGATGCGGATGCAGACACAGAAGTGACCGTACTTGCAGTGGATCTCCTACTTGTTTCCATTCTGGCCGGTATCTTCGGCGCTCTCCTTGGGTTGGGTGGAGGTATTCTTCTTATACCCATTTTGCAGCTGTTCTTTCACATCCCGCTGCATACCGCGATGGGGGCCAGCCTGATCTCGGTCATCGCTACCAGTAGCGGCGCTGCGGTAGCCTATGTGCGGGATCACATCAGCAGTATCCGCGTTGGTATGTTCCTTGAGATCGCCACCACGACCGGTGCCGTCACGGGCGCCTTCATTGCGGCGCATGTTTCAACCATGCTGCTCGACATTATCTTCGGCCTTGTGCTGCTCTTTTCCTCATACTCCATGTTGCAGCGGCATAGCGCAGAGCTCCCCGAGAACGTACAGGAACACCCATGGGCCAAAAAACTGCGTCTCAACGGGAGTTACTACGATGCGACCCTCGGCCGTGACGTCGACTACACGGTGGCCGGGATACCCGGTGGCCTAGGCATGATGTATGTCGCGGGCCTTCTCTCCGGACTCCTTGGAATCGGCAGCGGCACATTCAAGGTGCTGGGGATGGACATCTTCATGAAGCTACCCTTCAAGGTCTCCTCCTCTACCAGCAACTTCATGATCGGCGTTACAGCGGCCGCCAGCGCCGGCTTTTACTTCTCCAAGGGATGGATTGACCCACGCATCTCCGGTCCAGTGGCAATCGGAGTGCTGATTGGGGCCCTCTTGGGTGCCCGACTGATGGTGCGACTCCGCAGTCGTACGCTGCGCATGGTCTTCATCCCAGTGTTGGTAGCCGCAGCGCTGGAGATGCTGCTCACGGGTCTGGGTGTCCACGGCTTATAGGGGGTGACGTACGTGAACGACCAACCAACACCGAGTGGTACCGGCGCGGCTCCATCGGATCGCGATCAGCGCTTGGCCCGGCTGGAGATGGTCGTCAGCCGGGTTCTCCAGGTGGGCGTCACGCTCTCGGCGGCAATCGTGGCGGTGGGTATCGTTATGTTCCTGATCACGCATCAGGGTGGATATCCTATTGCTGGTTTCCCGCACACGATCAGTGGAGTGCTCTCTGGCGTCGTGCAGGGAAAACCCTATGCGGTAATCTCACTTGGGCTCTTGGTGCTTCTGTTGACCCCTGTCCTGCGCGTGGCCGTCTCGCTCGGTTCCTTCGTCGTCGAGCAGGACAGGATCTACGTCGTCGTTACCTTCTATGTGCTTGCCGTGCTGATCGCAAGCTTCTTTCTGGGACAAGCGGGTATTTGAACGACTCCGCACCGTGCAGCAACAGAGGTGGCCGTTGACCTTTTTCATCCTTACGTGTCAGGCAAAGCATAGCGAAGCGGCTTCCATCGCGATGACTACCATGCGCAGCAACCACCAGGCAACGATACGGTGCGCAGTCGCGGATCCTCGGTCGGCTATGCGATAGACACCGCGTGTTTCCCAGAGCTACCTCCAAGTGACGTACTGCCAATCGAATGTTGCTGCGGTATCATTACAGGTGCTCCGTGTATCGGACCTTTGCTGGATCGTACGAGAAGGGGTTGAATCATGCGTCCTGCCCTTGCGGCAACATCGGTTATCGCGGCCCTGATGCTTGGAGCCTGTGCCACCACATCCACGTCAGCTGCCCCACAGCACCATGCATCGACGCATTCCACCAAGTCCGGCAGTACGGCCTCTGGAACGGAGTCCGCGTCGGCAAGTGCCTCGGCCAGCGCTTCCTCCACCAACGCGTTTTTCGGCGCAATCCCGGGGAACTTCCCGGGTTCCGTTCTGATCAGCCCCGCGCAGCTTTTCGCCAGTAATCATGCGCCGGTGATCACGGCAACAACGCAGATGAGCACCAACTTAGGCAAGGTTGTT
>JAJYVN010000168.1 GCA_021791995.1 Bacillota bacterium | reverse complement strand
GACCACAATTGTGGGGTGCACCCCAATACCCATGGGACCACTTGACACCACAGGCCCGATAGGTTACAATGTCAACATCAAGTCACTCGGCTCTCCTGAATCTCCACAAAGAACGGGACAATTCCGATTTGGTCGCGTGCACCATCAAAGAGCCGACAATACGTATCCCACGAACGGATTCCCTGAGCATCCCCTGGCCCCGCCCATACCGGCTGGCCCACCGCGGCAAAATACCAAGGCTCCTTTTCCGGGCTCATGTAAACGTCTGGGTGTGCCTTCAGCGCTTCATAAAGCGTCGTCGTACCACAGCGGGGAGCCCCGATGATCAGGAAATTCGGCAACCTCACCCACCATGCACCTGCCTTATCATTACACCAAGTCGCTCATTCACTGTACGCGCCAAGTCTTGCTCCACCGCCGCCGATCGCGTCCACTGAATCATGCTTGAGTCTAGAGCCTCTGGCAAGTGAGTCGTTCGGATCTGCCTCGGTGTGTACGGCTCCCCGCAGCTTGGTCTCTTGGCGAGGGGGCTCCACTTGGTGGGTAAGGTTCCCGATGGGAGGCACTGCCTGGTGGGCGGAAGGTGCGGGCTACCTGCCCCACAACGTTCGGTGCCTCAGCCCCAGTTTCTGCTACCCGCCTACCCCTACCCTCCCTAACACCCTACCCCCTAAGGTAAACACCTCGTGCAATCGCTCTCTTCCCACCGGAGACAAGGCGTGCAGACCAAAGTAGCCAGCCATACCAATGACTCCACCGACCATAAGCGTGACCAAGCGCACCGCGAAGCCTGCCATTACAGCGGATGGCAGAAAGCGCCCTACCAACAGCGCAGCAAACCCAAACGCTGCTGCTCCCACGAGGGCCGTTCCGAGGAGTGGTCCTACCGTCTTCCACGGTCGGAATCCCTCCATCTTCCTGCCTAAGATGCGCAGCATCATAAAGGTGCTCACCCACGAGCCTAGGGATGTCCCCAACGCGAGACCACCCTGCTGCAGGGGATGAATCAACAGCAGATCGGTGATGATCGTCGTTAACACCGAGGCGACGGCAGATGTTAAGAGGACACGTGTTTCGCCCAAGGCGAAGATGGTGCGTCCAAGGACTCCATTCCACGCAATACTCACGAATGCTGCGCCAAAAAAGGCTAGGCCAAAGGCGGTACGCCGCAGGGCTAGCGTTTCAAATGATCCATAATCATACAGAACCGCTACCAACGGGACGCGAAAGAGCACGATGAAAAGGGTGAGGGGTACGGCGAAAAAGGTCGTCAGGTTAAGCGCTCGGATCACGGCTCGCGTCAATTGCGGCCCATGGTGTTTGGCCACCATGTCGGAGAGGCTGGGAAAGAGAGCCGTGGGTAAGCTGCCAATCAAGGTTAATGGGGGGCCCAGCAAGACTTGCGCATAGTTCAGCGCGGAAATCATCCCAGCGGGTAGCCCAGACGCAAGGATTCGGTCGACAATCAGGGCCGCCTGATACATGAAGGAGTTCGCCGAGACGGCGGGCAGGCGAGCGAGCATGGTGCGGATTCCATCGTGCAGGGGTTCCCAGACAAACGAGGCGGGTGCTCCCGATCGTACCGAGGGCCATAAGACCATGGCCAACTGAAAGATCGCTCCTAGAAGGGTACCCCATGCAAGCACGCTGATCCCAAAGTGCCTCCCCAACAAGGCGGCACCAACGATCAGAATGATGTTGCGCGGAATATACATCAGTGCGGGACTGGAAAAACGTCCTTTCGCCTGAAGGTACCCAACGGAGACCGATGAAAGCCCCATGAATAGAAGCGATGGCATCATGACACGAAGAAGGTCCGTTGTGAGCTTGGCCTCGGCGGCACCAAACCCAGGGGCCAGCAAACGCACGAAGAGAGGGGCAAAGAGATACAACAAAAGCGCGAGAACGGCTGTGCACACCGTGACGAGGGAGGAAACCGCCGCCAGGAACCGCTGCGCCTCTGCATCGGAGCGCTCACGGAGAACGCTATAGACCGGGATCAGTGTGGAGGAGAGAGCCGAATCGATTGAACTGAAGACCATCTGCGAGATAATCGAGGCAATCAAAAATGCGTCCATATTGCGACCTGCGCCGTAGATCCAGGCGAACACGAGCTGTCGTGCCAATCCGGTGACGTTGCTCACTAACGTCCCAGATCCGGTGGAGAACACGCCGCGTGCGACCACATCCATCCGGGACCGCTCGGTATCGCTCTTTGCCGGGGCTGTCCCTCCGTTGGGTGGCAGTTCCCCCTCCACTCCCACGAGGCGGGCCTCCTTGTCCGAACGCCCGCGGGATCACAGAACCGCGGTCGATGGCCGCAGTGTATTATGGCACATGCGGTTCCGGATCCGTACCGGTTCGGGGAAACAGCAGGCGCACCCGGATGCATACGGAAGTTCCCCACGGCCCAACCCGTGCATGGGCCCCTGGCGTCCATTTGGATGCACATCCGCTACGGAACGCGTTCTCACCAGGGGGCCCTCCATACCCAACGCTTCCATCCCAGTCGGTCCAGATGGCCCGCTACACAGCATGCACCGAAGCGACGCATCCGGTATACCACCATGGACTGTGGTCGCGGGGAACGCCTAATCCACTTCTACCCACGCCGAACATAACACCGTTCACGTCCGTCCCACGTGCTGTACCTGCATCAGCGAAACGTTTGCATTCCAGATCCCCTACCGCCCAAGTGCCAGGGGAAAGCTCTTCCCATACACCGCCCGTGGAACCTAAGGTCCCTTCCACGACGCCCCACCGCTTGTGGGGGATCTATCGCCCTTGCCCATCGCTCCCCTCACACATACCCACCCTGCACGAGCCTCTCCAACACCGTCTGCGCACACTCCATCGCACTGGCACTCGCTGTGGCAAGGACCAGATCCGGCTTCCGGGGGACCTCATAGGGATCATCCACTCCGGTAAAGCCCTTGATCCGTCCTGCCCTTGCCGCCGCATACATCCCCTTCACGTCCCGCTCCTCACAGACCGCAAGTGGTGTATCGACATAGACCAGGAGAAACCCATCGGGTCCCACCATGGCGCGGGCCTCTTCGCGGGCTTCCTCATAGGGACTCACCGCAGGACAGATCACCATCCCACCGTGCTTGACAATCTCCTCCGCCACAAACGCGATGCGGAGGTTATTGGCGATGCGGTCCTCTTTGCTAAAGCCGAGGCCCTTCGAGAGGTGTTGGCGCACCACATCACCGTCGAGCATTGTGACGTGGCGGCCATGCTCGAGGAGCATCACCTGGAGGATCTCCGCAATGGTGGACTTGCCGGAGCAGGGGAGCCCCGTTAACCAGATGCAGAGCCCCTGCGCCGTCCGGGGGCGGTAGGCTTGTTGCAGGATCTCCGCTGTTTCGGGGCGTGTGAACCAGGATGGGAGGGCCTTACCCTTGGCGAGGTAGTTCTCCCGCAGCTGGGTACCGGAGATGCTCCAGGTCTCGGTGCCGGGCGTGATCTCGGAGCGGCGGGCATAGCGGTTCTCGGTGGGGAGATAAAGGAGCTCATCAAACGGCACCATGACCACGCCCACCTCGCGCTCGAAGTGGCGCAAAAGGCCCTGCGCATCGGTGGGGCCATAGAACGGCTTACCGTCGCTTCCACTACCGGGGCTCGCGTGATCGCGACCGACGATGAAGTGGTTGACTCCATAGTTCCGACGGACAATCGCGTGCCAGACCGCCTCACGGGGTCCCGCCATGCGCATGGCCAAGGGGAGGAGACTCAGGAGGGTACGGTTTGGGTCGTAGTACTGATCGACCAAGGCCTTGTAGCAGCGGACACGGGTGTAGTGGTCGACATCACCGGGCTTGGTCATGCCGACAACGGGCTGGATCAGGAGGGTGCCATTCACCTCTTCCGCCGCGCGCTTGGTCAGCTCCTCGTGCACACGGTGCATGGGGTTACGGGTCTGGAAGGCCACCACGTTGGGTGAGCCCATCGACTCCAGGATGTTGCGCGTTTGGGAAGGGGTACGGCGAAGGGCTGTGAAGTCGTAGTGCTCTGGAAGACTCAGCACGCGGAGTTCCCCGGAGATGCAGGTGCTGGGCCAGGAGGCCATCTCTGCCACAAGGGAGTGCTTGGGGTCGGATGTACCGGCAACGAGTTCCGCCTCGTGTGGGTCACGCTCGAAGATCTCCTCGACGGTGAGAAGGGCCAGGGGGCGGTTGTGCTCCTCGGTCAGCACCACGGTTTCTCCACGGTGCGGCACGTCCTTCGGGTCTATGGGAAGGGTGATGGGGATGGGAAAGGGGAGACCTTGGGACAATCGCATGGTGGTGAGAACGCTCCGGTAGTCGGCCTCTCCCATGAAGGTGGTCAGGGGAGAGAAGCCGCCGGTAGCCAGGAGCTCCAGATCACACTGGGCGCGTTGGCCGATGCGGATCGTGCGTCGTCCAGAGGATTCCCGGATCAAGGTGGGTACCGTCTCGGGTGCTTCCAGGAGATCGATGAGCGTGCCACCATAGGGTGCAATCAGCGTGACCGTCGCGTTCAGTTCGGTTCCCCCTTCGGAAGTGCTGCGTCATGATACCCGGTTCAGTCCTGCAAATACAGAACGAGCCGGTCCCGTCGGAAGAGTGCAATCCCGAGCCGCACGAGCACAATGTCCAGAATCAGGACCACCAAAATGGCGGACCGGACCCAGCTCAGGGTCAGGTGTAGGTGAACCAGGTGCAGGATCACGGGCAGGGCCAGCACCAGGATACTGACCATAGTCAGGAGATAGGCGGAGCGCTGGTCGCTCACGCGGAGACCGACGAAGACGGCGACGGTCGCGAGGTAGGCGGTGAGAAGGAGCGGGGCCACAAGGAAGAGGAGCACATTGACGGTGCTCTGGAAGCCGATGATGCCGTGTGCCTTGCCAAAGAGGTTGAGCCCAACCTCTTGCAGGGCAAGCGTCACGATGGCCGAGAGGTAGCCCAAGATCACCGTGGCGAGGACCTTGCCCCCAAAGAGCACCCGATCGGGAAGGCGGGTGGCCAACAGGGTCTCAAGCGTGTGGGAGGCTCGTTCATGCAGCACGCTATCGGTGCCCGTTTGGGCGGTCGTGATCAGCGCGGCAAAGTTGACATAGATCAACATGAAGATCGGCAGAACGGCGGCAGTAACGTGGTTACTCTTACTGGCGATGAAAATCGGGAGAACGGCCATGAGGATGATCGCCAGGCCGAAGACCCGCAGGGACCGCCGGTTCCCAAAGAACTCGGTGAATTCCTTCCAAAGCATCGTCCCGAGGTCATTCATGATCTTCGTCTCCCTGCACGATCTCCAGATACACGTCCTCCAGCGATTGGCGAAGCGGTGTCACTTCACGGACGCCGGCTCCCTGGCGGACCATGGCGGTCACAACGACCTCGGTGGCCTGTTCGCTCGGAACATCCATCTCGAGGATCAGCTCTTCCTTCCCCTCGGTGGCAGAAAGCACGGCCACGCCGTCCCCCCAATGGGTGGAGTGCGCCTCCGCAGGGGTGAGATGCGTCGCTCGGATCCGGATCTGGTGCCCTACCTTGCCAGCTCCGAGTTCCTCAGGGCTCCCTAATGCCACCAGATGACCGGAGCGAATGATGCCCACCTGGGTGCAGATGCGTTGGGCCTCGTCCAGGTGGTGCGTACACATAAAGATCGTTCGTCCGCCCTCTTTGGCCAGGGACAGGATCAACTCACGCACCATCTTGATGTTGGCGGGATCCAGCCCGGAGGTGGGCTCATCCAGGATCAGAAGCTCTGGGTTACTCAGAAGCGCTCGCGCCAACCCCAGCTTCTGCCGCATCCCCTTACTGAAGCCGGAGACGCGATCGTTTTTGCGATCCAGCAGTTCCACCCGTTCCAGGGACTCCTGGATCTTCTTGCGGCGAGCGGGTGCGGAGATGTGGGCCACGCGAGCAGCGAAATCGAGGTTCTGCCAGGCCGTCAGCCGATCATACAGCCCCACCTGGTCCAGCACGACTCCGGTGCGGGCGCGGAGGGCCTCCCCTTGTTTAATCGGGTCGAGTCCGAGGACACGGATACGGCCGGTGGAGGGCGGCAAAAGCCCCAGCATCATGCGCACCGTCGTCGTCTTGCCGGCCCCATTGGGGCCGAGGAATCCGAAGACAGCGCCGTGCTCCACCGTAAGGTCCAGATCGCTGACCGCAGAGCGAGGTCCGAAGCTCCGTCCGAGTCCATGACAGCTGATCGCAGCGTCCATACCTTCCCTCCCCTGCCCGATGGTTCGACACGATTTCGCCAACTCTTGCTAGGGTTCCCACGGGAGCGTAGCACCACTCCCCACCGCACATGCTATCCTGGGGCATCGAAACGGGGGAGTCGGGATGGAACACATGATTGGTCCGGACCCGTATCCATACTATGCCCAACTGCGTGCCCGTGGTCCGGTGCACTTCTTCCCCGACCGAGGTGTCTATTGGGTCGTCTCGCACCGGGGTGCCATGCAGGTATTGGGTGACCGTTCCTTTGGGAAGCGGATCGGCGGCGAGGCGGTCACGGACCCGGGGATGGGCTTCGATCTCAACGCGCTCCCCCCCCTCGATGCTGTTTTTGGACCCACCGGATCACACGCGGCT
>JAJYVN010000167.1 GCA_021791995.1 Bacillota bacterium | reverse complement strand
CCCCTCACTTTCCCGTCACTGCAGGCGAATCGCGGACGCACCGATGCCAAGATCGGATGCCAAAACCGAACGCATGGCATCTTGCTCCACAGCCGTCGCCCCTTCCCCCACGCGGATCACCGCCCCTGTCACGGACGGTTCTCCCGAAGGTTCGAGCGTCGGTGAAAACCACACCGTGACCAGAGCGCCCTGCCCTCCCGGCTCTGCCCGAACCACTGTGGTAGCCTCATCGGCCACCAGAACCTCATAGGCGGCGTCCGTTCCCGACCGGGACGCCATCGTCGCGGACGAGGGCAACGTGGCCTCTTGGGTCAGGGCCTCGAAGTTGGGCTCTCCATGCAACCACGTGATCAGCGGATGCAGAACCGCCAACAGAACGATCAGCCCCAGAATGGCCCGGGCATACCCCCTTGCGACGTCCCCCGGTAGAAACACCTCGACCGCACCCGCCAGCAGGACAACGGCGGCTACTGGTGTGATCCAGCTGGCCAAGACCTGGTTCACCCGAAGACCTCCCTCAGTGCATCGCAAAGACAGCACTTGCAGCCGCCACTGTTACGGCCACCGCCAGAAAGCACGCCAACCCCACTGCGGCCACACTCAGACTGAGGATTGCCACGGCACCGGCTACCCCGCCCAAGACATGGCTGATCGTCTCGCCGCCCACCGGTTGAGCAAGAGCTGCCGCTAACCGATAAATCGCCCAGAGCGCCATCATCTTGAGCACCGGCAGGGCGACCATCAAGAGGACCGTTAACAGTCCGAAGATTCCGATGCCCGACTTCAGCAGAAACCCCGATGCCAGCATGAGCTCGGCCGCGTCGGCAAACATCCCACCCACAACCGGAACAAAGGTCTTCGTCGCATACTTCGCCGCTCGCAGCGTAACGCCACTGGTGATCGCCGCCGCGGCGCCCCCGACAGAAACCACCCCAAAGAAGACAAGCAGAACCAGGCCGAGCACACCAACCCCCACCTGGCGCAAAAGACCTGAGAGACTACTTGTTCGGAACGAGGGAGAAAAGGCACCGACAATGTCGAGAACGGCGGAGAAGAGCACCAAGGGAAAGACAACGCTCCGTATGACTAAGGCCACCACACCGACCGCGGCCACCGTGGTCGGTTGCAACACCGCCGCACTCACCGCGCCGCCGAGGGTCACCAGGCCGGTGACGGCTGGCAATAACGCCAGCATCAGGGTCGAGAGATTGCTGACCGTTCCGCGCGCCATCTGGATGGTAAGACTGAAACCGACCAAACAGATGGCTCCCATCGCCAGAAAAACAACCATATCCGAGATCCGGCTAACCACCGCGTTATCGAACGCACCCTCGATCTGGTGCAGAACGGCGGATAGCACGACCAGCACAAGGAGTTCGCCGAGGATGGAGAGGTTATCCTGGACTTGGCGGGTGAACACCGACAGCAAGGCAGCCAAGAGCTTATCCGGATTCGGCACCAGTCTCCCACCCAGGAGGTAGGAGCGAAGGTTGGCGAAACGGAAACCGGCCCCCACCCCCAACTCGTCGGAGATGCTCGTGGCAAACTGCTCGATGACGCTGGTGTTTTCGGTCGCAAGCTCCTCCGTGGCGATCTCACCGGGTGCCGGAAGGGTTGCCGATCCCGTCACGCCGCCGGGCGCCACTGCCCGCTCGGTGTTCGTCGCGGAAGCACTGGACCGCGCGGGAATGCTGGATGTAGTCGCCGCTCGAGCCGCAGTAACCGGCCCGGGCTGGCCGGAGAGCCCGTCGAACGGTCCAGAGGCCCTAGCGGCCGCCGGGAACACCCAGGCACCGAGGGCTACCGCCATGAGGACCATGAGCGCCAAACCCCAAAAGCGCCACCTGTTTGCTGCGCACGGCTGCATGTCCTGCCTCCTACCCAAGCAACCGGACCACCAGTTGCACCACGGACAACAGGATCGGTAGAGCTAAGGACAGGATCAAAATCTTGCCGCCCAACTCGACCTTTGCCGCAAGTGCGCCCTCTCCGGCGTCCCGCGCAACCTGGCTACCGAACTCGACGATGTAGGCGATGCCGACGATGCGCAGAATCGTCTCCAGATAAAGGGACTGAACGTTGCCGCGTTGCGCCAGGGTTGTCAGTAGTTCGATGATGCGTTGGATCAAGGGCAAGAGGCTAAGCAGGATCACGGCTCCGGCACCCAGGGTCAGCAGAACCGCCAACTCGGGTCGGATCGGGCGGAGCACCGCCAGAAGCACCACCGCCAGGATGGCAAAGCCAGTCAGTTCCACCGCTGACAACGTGTACGCCCCTTCGAGACAAACCCCTATAGGTTGAACACGGACCGAACGGCCGCAAAGAGTTGCTCGACCACGCCCACCACGCGAAACAGAACGACGACAACTCCCGCCAACGTGACCATCCACGCAATTTCCTCGCGCCCCGCCGCCTTGATCACGCTGTGGGCGACAACGATGAGCATGCCGATCCCCGCGATTTGCCAGATCACATCGACGTTGATCGCCGTCATACCGTCCGCGGCAAGGGGACCGCCACTGCCTCAGGCGCGGAGCCCCGCCGCTCCCTCCTATCTGTATCCAGCGGTGGCCATGCGGAAGCGATGTCGGAATTGTACTTGCCGTGGTAGGGCCCACCGAAGCGCCATCCCCCCTGGCCAAGGTCGCGGTGGATCCTTTGGATCGTCCCGCTTCGCACACATTCCCGGTTGCGCACCGCGGCTTCCCCCTCCATGCCCGTCCCTTCGGCGTACGGATGCATTCGGTGAAATGCACCGTCCCACTCGGCCTTATACCCCCAACACAACCATTCCGAGCCCCGTCAAAACCCCCAGATACAGCCACATGCGCGCCTGAGACGCCGCAACCCGAGCCGCTTCCTCTTCCGCCAACCGGAGACGACCCATGCAGAGCTCCATATGGCGAATCTGGTCCTCCGCACCGGTTGCACCGAGGGCTTCTCCCAGCTGCGCCAGCACCCTCACATCCGTCGGCGTCCAGGCCGAGCAGTCCTCGGCAGCCGCCAGACCGCGCCGCCACGCCTCCTGAGCCGAAAGCCCTTGCCCTTGACCCAAGAGCCCTCCCGCGCCGACGAGCAGGCACTGGACCGGCCCCTGGAGCCGTTGCCCCACCGTCACAAGCGCCGTCGGTAGCGGCGTTGCCCCGTATTCAATCTCCGTGCGTAAGAGTTCCACGGCTTGTTGCGCCATACGGAGATCTTGCGGCCGTCGGCGCAACCGCCGTGCCACCATCCACCCCCCACCTGCCGAGGCCGTCAGAACCAGAACCGCCCCCAACCAACGCATTGGCATCTCGCTCCCTCCTCACAACGGACGCAAAGCGCCCACAAAGCCGATTCTCCGATCGGTCCCAAGCCCGATACCCAATCCAAAGGAACCAGAGCGCACGGCATCCCGAAGGCTGGGACGCGTCCACAGCTCGCTCATCGACCGGGCGTGTGCGGTTGCAACCACCGCCACTCCACAACGCGCCGTTTCCGCCAGGGCGGCCGCATCCTCCGCACCACCCAGTTCGTCACAAAAGACGACATCGGGTGCCATGGAACGAACCAACATGGGAAGCGCCACGTGCTTAGGGCAGCCATCCAAGACATCTGTGCGGGGACCGAGGTCAAACTGTGGCATGCCGGCGACGCAGGCACCAATCTCTGAGCGTTCATCCGCTACGGCCACGCGCAATCCCGGAGGCCCGAGACTAAGATGGCGCGCCAATTCACGGATGAGCGTTGTCTTGCCACTACCGGGAGGACCAAACACGATCGTGGAACAAACGCTCCCCCCGTGCAGCACATGGGACAAAACAGCGTCCGCACACCCCGGCACGGGACGCGCCACGCGGAGATTGATCGAACCGAACTCTTTCTGACCCGCGACCGTTCGATCTTGCCAGCGAACCCGCCCCACCAGTCCAACCCGATGACCCCCTGGCAGCGTGCAGAAGCCCCGTGCCAGCTCTTCCTCCCACGCATAGACCGAGGCGCGTGTAACGATCTGCACGCAGCGTTCAATGTCCTCGCGGTCACAGTGCACGGCGGCGCCAGGGTCGCCCGCGCGGCCGGAGGCGTCCGGCCAGAGATCACCCGACACCGTCCGCACGCAAACGGGCCTCCCGGCGGCAAGGCGAACCTCCAGCCAGGGCGGTGACACGGCGGCCATCGTCTGGAGCGGCACCCGAATCCGTGGGGGGACGAAACTCAATACATCCGCCTCCGGGCCACCTGCTTGGGCAACCGCCAGCACGTCCCTCACCCCTCCGCCGCATCCAATACGCCTTTGGACCGCCCGGATATGTATGCGGAGAAGTAGCGCTTATGCGGACGGGCGTCCGTGCCGGCCTCCACCGCCCAGAAGCCCCCCTACCGAGGCCAACGTGGAAACGACACGCCACGACCGACCTCGGCTGCACCGGGCAGGAAAAACGGGAACGTGAAGTGAATCGTTCCCACAGGTACCAAGAACACACGCACCTCCGTGCGTCAGCAATGTGCGTGCGGTGAGCTGTGCCATATGAGGAGGCAACCCTGTGTCTTCGTCCATCGATCTGGCGGAAGCCGTCCAACGTCTCGAAGCGGAAGTAACTGCCCTCCGCAAGCGGGTGCAAGCCCTGGAGGGGGGCGAGGATGGATTGTCGCTACCCCAAGCGGCCACATTCGAGTCGGCGCTCAGTCCACAGGGTAACTTTCCGGCGCTGAACTCGTCGGTAACCTGGGCTCGCAAACATCATTGGGAGAAACCGGGCGGAACCGCCCAATTGCTGTCGCTGATCTTTGAGGCGGACGGCCAAGGCACATTCCCTTGGCCGCTGTACATTCAACTAACCAATCAGGCTGCTCCCGGCGGGGATGCCACCGGAGTGTACGTGCGCCTCTTGAACGCCGGCGGCGGCTGGGCGGCGGGCTACCACACCGATCTATTCCACGTCGGATCCGGAACCAGCATTGGCGCCAACCTCGAGCTCGTGCGGACGGATAAAACCGCAGGCTTACCCGGCGGCCACTATCCCGACTTTCCCCGCCAACCGGTCGGCCGTGCGATCGGATTGAACATCCAGAACACATCCCATTCCACTGCCTCTGGCGATCAGGCGATCAACATTCAGGGTGGGCCTGGGCATTCATGGGATACCGCTGTGAATATTCAGGCGGAGAACGAGGGCGAGGACGCGATCAAGGTGGACGGGCACTGGGTGCATGCCATCCATGTGCAGGGTTCCGGGGATGCGGCCCTCACGGTGGAAGGCGAATACCGCGTCGGCATCGCCCTCGGTCCCCACGACATCCACTTAGGATCCGGCGCCAAGATCTTTCTCGATGACGCCGGAACCGTCTTTTTGCGATTCAACGCAGACACCCAGCGCTTGGAGTTTGTCCACGAGCCCAAAGGAGTCATCGGCTATCTGGATCTCTCCGCCGACGCACACGCGCTGTAGGGCGTCGTGCTTCCGTGATCGACGGAAGATGAGGAGGAATCATGATGGACAATGGTGGACTTGATGCACTGTGGGAGGAGATCGCCCGTCTGCGGTCAGAGGTCGGCTCTCTGCGCCTGCAACTCGCGGCCCTGCAAGGCTCCCAAACACCCCTTGCGGAACCGATCGGCAGCCCTGAGAGCGTCACGGATTCCACGCCGCACCCCTCAGGGCGGCTCGGCCGACGTGCTGCGGTTGCGGCCGCCGTCGCAGCGGGAGGCCTCTTAGCTGCCTGCGGGCGGCCGTCCAAGGCCGCCACCGCTCCCTCGCACAGCACGGCCGCGCCGCAACTACTGATTCCCAGCGGGACGCTCACGGATCAGATGCAGTTTGGGGAGCCACTCAACGCGCAGGCCAACTCTCCTGCCCTCGGTTCATCGGTCACCTGGAAGCGATACCGCGAGTGGACATCGCCTGGCGGTACCAGCCAGTTGCTCTCGTTGATCTTTGAGGCACAGGGACCGGGAGCATTCCCTTGGCCCCTGTACATTCAGCTGGTCTCCGCGACGACAGGGGTGGGCAACGCCACCGGGACGTATGTAAGGCTGTACAACGAGGAGAGCGGCTGGGGAGCTTCCTATCACACCGACCTCTTCCACATTGGATCCGGCACCAGCATCGGTGTCAATGTGGAGTTGACACGCACCGATTCCCCCAAGGACCTCCCGGGCAGTTCCTTCCCCTCCCTCCCCACACAGCCCGCAGGCCGTGCCATTGGTCTCAATATCCTCAACACCGAACACTCGCAGGTCTCCGGGGACCAGGCGATCAACATCCAGGCGAACGGTCCCTCGCAGTCCTGGGATACGGCTGTGAACATCGAGCCACAAAACAGCGGCACTGACGCCGTCGCGGTCGCCGGCAGTTGGGTCAACGGGGTGCACCTGATGGGAAGCGGCGCCTCGGGGCTCACCGTCGACGGCAACTTCACCAAGGGGATCACGCTGACCAACAACGACATCCAGCTGAGTTCCGGATCACGCGTCTACTTTGATACCAAGGGGGAAGTGTACATTCAGTACAACTCCACCAACAGCCAGCTCGAGTTCGTATACACCCCGCGCGGCGTCAGCGGCTACATCGATGTGCTGTCTGCTACCCCACATGAGTTGTGAGACGTGT
>JAJYVN010000004.1 GCA_021791995.1 Bacillota bacterium | reverse complement strand
ATTCCCAGAGAGGCGGCGAGTATCCAGGCGCGAAACATGGCTGCCGGGTTGCGCGGTGGACGGCCGATACCGGAGTAGCCGCGGCGCAGGATGAAACCGATGGTGTCGAGATTGGCGGTCCAGGCAAGGATGGCAAGATCCTGCAGGGCCCAGAGGAGGGTCGCGGTAACGAGGTTGCTCCCCAAGGACCGTAGACGATCGATGACGCTATTGCGATACTCTGCATGCTGAGGCATGAGCCTCCCCTTCCTGGAGCAGTTGGCACCTAATCCCAGGAGATTCTGGGGAAGGCTCTGCTGTGTCAGGGGTTTTTTCGACAGTTCGTACCATAGGCAAAGTCATCGGGCCGCGCAGGCCAATTTCCAGTTCCATGGCGTGGACGACGGTTCATTTGCGGCAAAGGGTGGAGTGCTAAACCCGCCGGGCGTTTCGCTCAGACCTTCGGTATCAACGGCGATCACTTTCCGTTATGACTTTTGGTGTGCCGGAGTGCGCCTGTGTGCCGGGTGGTGCATGCAGTTTTCCTACCACAACTGCATACGGAATGCATACGAAACGCCGAACGCCCATCCGTTTTGTGATGGGCGTTCGGCGTGTTCCTTGTGGCTCTGGGCTTTGACTGGTGAACCCGGAGGGACTCGAACCCTCGACCCGCTGCTTAAGAGCCTCAGTCGCCCTGTCCGACAGCCCCGGCCAGCCCTGAAATGCTGGTCTGGCGCAGCTCCCGCGATCGTGACAAGCCCATGTTCCTCATCCGGCGCGCCCGGTCACACAAAGTCTATGGGGAGTTCTATGGGAAGCGGCCGCGGACTCCGCGCCCGATTCGCAGGCGATCGGCCGTCCGGCGCGCCGGGTCGCGCCCGCCAGGGGTGGCACGCTGCGCAACACCTCGGCCCCATTCGAGGCAAAGAAGTATACTGGGTCCACGATCGCGTCTGTGGTCAGCGGAGTGGATCGTTTGCCAAGCGTCTTCGGAATGCTCGCTACAAGGCGGTGACGGAGCGGTGCCCGTCGGCCAGGAGACACAGCCCAACGTGGACATCATCCGTGACCAGATCCTGCCGGTCTTGACGCGCCACCGCTGTCGGCGCGCTGGGCTGTTCGGTTCAGCCGCCCGCGGTGAAACTCATGCGGACAGCGACATCGACATCCTGGTGGAGCTGCCGGAAGGGTTGAGCCTCATAGATGTCTGCCGGATCAGCCGGGAGATGGAGGAGGCGCTTGGGCGCAAGGTTGATCTGGTTGAGTACGCGGACATCAAACCCGCACTGCGCCGGCACATCCTCGCGGAAGAAGTCCGCATCCTATGAAACGGACGCTGCGCGTGTACTTGGAAGACATCCTCGAATCCATCGAGGCCATAGAGGAGTACACTGCAGATCTGTCGGAAACGGGATTTTCGCATAGTCGGCTCATTCAGGACGCCGTTGCGCGCCGTTTGCACATCATCGGTGAAGCGGCCAAAAGCGTGCCAGACGAAGTCCGAAACCGATACTCCGTGGTGCCGTGGGCCGACATCGCTGGGATGCGCGACCGCTTGGCGCACGCCTACTTTGGCGTCAACATGAGACTCGTGTGGCAGGTCGTCCAGCGCGACATCGCTCCGCTTCGGCAGACCGTGGAACGCATGCTGTCGGAGATTCCCGAGGAAGACGACGCATGATTCATCCTGGCAATCGCTTTTGAGGCAAGGGGCCCTGCCTTGCCGGCACTTCGGCTGGCCGCGCCCCATTTCCATGATCTTCGGGGCACCTGGGCCACGCCTGCGCCGCCAACGCGTTGCGCATGTACCGCCATCGCCAGAAATGGACAGCGAGCCAACATGTGGCCCCGGCCTTCGGAGTGAGCACCGGCCCGAGCGGGTACCGACCCGCCGACACCAGAGTACGCGCCAGGGCGGGCCGTCTATGGGGAGTTATGGGGAACGGGCGGGTGCAGGCGTTCGGTCGGTGTCCGCAAACCCTTGAGGCAATTGGTGGGCCCGGAGGGACTCGAACCCTCGACCCGCTGATTAAGAGTCAGCTGCTCTGGCCAACTGAGCTACAGGCCCCAACGGAGTTTAGTATCCCGCACCGGAGCACGTCAAGCTACGCATCATCGTCGCTATCTTGGTTGGCTGCCTTGGCCGCAGCCCCGGTGACCGACGCTCCGATAGCCAAGAGCAGGCTGACAACCGCGATGATCGCCGGTACCACAAAGTTCTCCCCCGCTGGCGAAGGGAGGAAGAATCCGACCGGGAGCATCACAAGGACCAGAATCCAACTCCAGCGGCGACGCCGAACATCCATGAGACCGTATCCACCGAGCCCCATGATGAGCGCCATCGTTGTGCTGATGAGGGAGGCCTGCGGAGCAATGGAAAAGCCGTTGATCCATGTAAGCGCCGCCGCCGCAAAGACACCGAAGGCAGACAACGACCACATGAATCGAACCGACCGTGGATCCTTTTTCTCCTTCCCGTGCTCCCGCATGGATACCCCCCCTCCCGCCCCACCAGTGGGAACCCCGCGGGTACGGGGCGAAAATGC
Source organism: Bacillota bacterium (assembly GCA_021791995.1). GTDB lineage: Bacteria > Bacillota > Sulfobacillia > RBS10-35 > JAJYVN01 > JAJYVN01. Next base: position 29,103 of record JAJYVN010000004.1, on the reverse strand, counting down.
CTGGTAGCGGCGGGTGGACTCGAACCACCGACATTGCGGGTATGAACCGCACGCTCTGACCAACTGAGCTACGCCGCCGTATTCGCGGAAAGTATAACGGCATCCGTCCTGGCTCACAAGTGCGGAACACCGATGGGTTCCGTACCGGATGACCGGGCAATTGCCTCAAAGTACGCCTCTTCCACTTGGGGCAGTATCCGGTGCGAGCTGAAGTGGTCAATCGCTCTGCGCCGAGCTGCAACGGAAAGCAGCGCGTGCCGCGCTGGTTCCAGCGCCGAGAGACAGGCATGCACCATGCCGTCCACGTCCCCGACAGAAAGGAGGAAACCCGTCACGCCATCCGTAACAACCTCGGGAAGTCCGCCCGTGCGCGTCGCAATCACCGGCACCTCACAGGCCATAGCCTCCAGGGCACCCAATCCAAAGCTCTCGTCACTGGAGGGCAAAAGGAAAAGATCAGCAATGGAGAGTAGCGGCGCCACGTCCTCCTGGACCCCGAGGAAATGCACGCGTGCTTCGACGCCCAGTTCTCTTGCCATGTGGTGGGCCAGTGCGGACTCCGGACCATCACCGCCAAGCAGCAACACAGCCGGACGATGCCGGTGCACCCCGGCAAAGACCCGAAGCACATCGCCCACGTTTTTGACCGGGCGGAAGTTCGAAAGGTGGATAAGGACGGCTTCCTCGGGTCGCGCATATTGTTCGCGGAGGGATCGATCCGCTCGTCGCCTCAACACAAGCGGGTTAATGAAATTGTAGATCCTCCGAACATCCGCGAGCCCAAACGCCTCCCTCGCCCTTGCCGCCAATGAGTCGGATACGGCCGTCACGAGATCAGCCCGGACCAGGCTCCAAGCGACCGCATCGCGGATGGACGGATCCGATCCAGTCTGGGTCACGTCCGTACCATGCAGGGTAACCACCACAGGCAGCCCCCGAGGGGCCACAATCTCCCGTGCCAGGACCGCAGCCACAGAATGCGGAACCGCATAGTGGACATGAACGACGTCCAATCCCTCGTAACGAGCCACCTCAGCGATCTTGTTCGCAAGTGCGAGGATATAGGGCGGATAACGAAAGAGCGGGTGGTCGGGAACCTCGACCCGGTGAAACTGGATGCGGCCCTTCCCCCGGGAAAGCCGAAAGGGCGGCTGATAACTGATGAGATGGATGTAATGGCCACGATGCGCCAACTCGTGCGCTAACTCGGTCGCCACAACCCCACTGCCACCCTGAGAGGGATAGCACACAAGACCCACGCGCAAAGGGCGCGCAATCGACGCGCACCTATCCTCGTGAGACCGCGGACGGCCGCTCGACTCGCAGGAATCCTCTGATGCACCCGTCACTCCCTTGGCCCCTTCCACAAGAGGCGATGATGGAGCCCATCGACCGGCAGCGTCTCTGAAAGGGAGTGCACGAAGGCAGGCCCCTCGCGCAAGAGATATGGGTAAATGTTGCTCGCCCGTTCCTGAAGGCTCCCTCCTGGGAAGAGGCGACCCGCCGTGGCGGCAACCGCACGCGCCACATCCCCGGCCACGCGCCGTCGATGCTGGTACGCCTTACGCTCGAGGTAGGACAATTGATAGAGCACGCGATCACGATTGGTTTGCACAACTCCGGAGAGGGATGGCGCCACCGCCGTAAGCTCCCGTTCCAACCAGGCGTATCGCTCCGTGAAAGCAGACCGCTCCGCCGCAAAGAGTGCACTGAGGTCCACCTTTGCCTGCCCGCCCAGCCACTCGTCGAGTTGTGCCCTCGCCTCGTATCGCAACCGCCCAAACAACATTCCGGTGCGGTCCAGAATCTCGGCGTCCTCCGGTAGCACAATAGTCGCTCCGGGTCGCGGAACGATGATCGGACGCGTCACATCCCACCACCGAAAGACGCGATCCAACTGCGCGAGGTACGCAACCTCACCAGGACCTCCAAGCTGCGCCAGAACCGGCAGCGTCCACTCCTGCACAACCGGACGGACCGTCACGTCCGGGCTGAACTCCTCCGGGGAGCGCTCGACGGCCGCAGCAAGATCGCGAGCCGGCAGTAGCTCTTCTCCATCGCGCCCGCACAACATATCCCCCCGACGGCGGAGTCCAATGCGCCTCCCGTGCTGGTAGGTGAAGAGGTGGATTTGGTCCTCCTCGAAGTCCAGCCCCGGCTCATATCCCTGCCGACGCAGGGCATCGGCCGCCTCGGTGGTCGCGGCATGGATCGCACTCGCCGCGTCAGCGGCACGGGAGAGGACCGGCGCTGCCAAGCGGCGGAGGGCTGGGAACATCGGATCATAAAACAACAAGCCAAAGGAGCCCAGGAGCGAATGCATCTGACGGGTAAACCACGCGGCGAGCGATATTCCCCGACCCACGGTGGCCGCCTGCACTTGCGCCACGAGGTCTTCCGCCACGGCCTCCCCCTCCGGATGGGCGGGGGGAAACGTCTTTAGAAAACCCTCGACCAGTCGAACGGCCGGGGATGGAACGGTAATCGCGCCTGCCGAGCGGCCATCCCCCCGGCCGGGCAAGACAAACCGCGCCAGCCTTCCGTTGGGATCCGCTAGGCGAAGGCCAGAAACCTCGCTGAAGTCGTGGTCCTCGGATGCCACCCAGAACACGGGCACCACCGGCATACCCAGGAGACGTTCGGCCTCGGCCGCGCGCCGGATGGTCCCAATGGCCTTATAAATTGTAAACAGCGGACCCGTGAGTAGCCCCGCCTGCTGCCCGGTGATAACCACGAGCGCTTCCGGGTTGGCAAGGCGGTGCAGGTTTTGCGTCTGTGCATTCGTCGGTCCAAGTGCTGCATGCAATTCGGTCAGCGCCGAGCACAGTTCCGCCCTCCGCCTTAGGCCCGCCCTGTCCCTCCACCGGTCGCTGACCTCGGCCGCCCGTGTGCGCCACGCTGCGGGATCGCCCGGAGACAAGGGGAAGAACGCAGCAACGCGCTCTGGATCCAGCGCCAAATCGCGGTAAAGCGACGGGTAGAGAGCCCCATCATTCAGGGGCGTGCTCTCCATGGCCACATGAGTGCCTCCCTACGCGAATCCGTCGATCCTAATCACAAACTGCTCGTTCATATGCCGAAACTTCAACTGGCACCTGCCACAACCTGCCGACGGTTCTCCGTCACCCGAAACGGGTCCCACCCTTCCTCTGCCAGGGGCATCGAGACTCCTCCCTGTCGGGAGCAGAGATAGCTCCCCCCATCATGGATTTCCCCGATGCAGTGCAGTTGCTGCATGCCTTCTCGCTCCATCGCTGCCCGAAGGGAGGGTTCTGCCGCGGCGGGAGCCGTCAGCAGGAGCTCATAGTCCTCCCCCCCATACACAGCCCAACGGAGGGGATCGGCCCCACAGGCCTCGGCGGCCCGCCGGACGGCATCCGGAATCGGGAGCGCATCCTCCCAAATGGTTACACCCAACCCACCGAGCAGTCGGCGGACGTCCCGGGCAAGCCCGTCCGAAATGTCACACATCGCATGCACCACGCCATCCGGCAACGCGGCAAGCGCCAATCCTTCGCGGACACGCGGGCGGGGGCGGCGCTGTGCGGAAACTAGCGCGCGCGCGAGGTGCGCGTGCAACGGTTGACCGCCGGTCATCAGAGCGAGACCGGCTGCCCCTGCGCCAAGTCTACCCGTAACGTACAGCCGATCACCGACCTGCGTACCAGTGCGGCACATCGCTCGGCGGACCTCACCCAACAACACGACATCGATCGCGAGTGTCGGGGCACTCGCTAGATTTCCCCCAACGACGCGCACCCCGAACGCACGCGCCAACCGGCCGAGTCCCCGATACAACGGGGGAAGCACCACCTCTCGGCGATCCGCAGGGAGGGCCAGGGAACACAAGGCCCAGCGGGGGCGCGCACCCATCGCGGCGATGTCGCTGAGGTTAACGGCCAGGGCCTTCCATCCGACATCCGTTGCCGTGAAAGCCCCCGGGCGCAACACAAAGTGCTGTCCCTCCACCAACATATCCACCGTCGCCACCAACTGCCGCCCTTCCTCCGGACAACGTACCACGGCCGCATCGTCGCCAATGCCCACCACCAGGTCCCCACCCACCACGGCAGCAGGACCGAGGGCACGATGAAGCATCTGCAAGAGCTCGTCCTCACTCGGCATTCATGGCATCCTCCCGCCCATTGGAAGCGGCATGGCAGAGCGCGCTCGTCTATAGCTACCCCCTGGTGGATGCGTGTTCCGTAGATCATTGCCTTCCAGGGGTTCGGTCCAGAGCCTTCCGCAATACAGAGACGGCAGTCCCGATCTCTGGCGCATCCCACACGGCCCGAATGACGGCCACGCCAACGGCGCCAGATGAAAGCGTGAACGCCGCGTTCTCTACCGTGATTCCCCCAATCGCCACGACGGGCAAGGGCGTCGCCTGAGCCACTTGGCGCAACCCTTCCATCCCGATCGGTGGACCGGCGTCCGCCTTCGACAACGTGTGGAACACGCTCCCCACACCGAGGTAATCCGCACCTTGGGCCTGCGCCTCCAAGGCCTCTCCCACCGTGCCCACAGAGGCCCCAATGACAAGGTTCGGCCCAGCAATGGCACGAGCCGCCGGAAGTGGCAGGTCATCCAGACCAAGGTGCACACCATCGGCACCACAGGCCAGCGCCACATCCAGTCGATCATTGACGATGAAGAGGGCGCCCCTGCGGCGACAGGTCGCCGCCAACGTCTGCCCCATCTGGACGAGCGCACGCGTGGAGCCTTCCTTCGCGCGCAACTGCATAGCGGTCACCCCTGCCTCGAGTGCCTCGCTAACACGCTCCATCTGTGCCTTGTGACCATCGGTGATCACATACAGGCGAAGGCGTCGGATCAGTGCTGTCCGATCCATCGCGGGCCCCCTTCGTTCCGAGCCACAGCAGCATTGTCCCTGTTACGGAGCCCTCTAGATGAGCCACATCCACGAGACAACAAAAGTACTATACTGACCAGTGACTCCTTCATGCAGACGCTGGACGAGGGAGGATACTGTGGACGAAGAAGATTCGGAACAACAAATACGGATCGAGGAAGTACCGCAGAAGCCGCCCCTCCCCTTCTTTCGTCGCTTCGCGTTCGCCCTGGTGGGCGGATCCTCCTACCGCCAATTGGGCGATGAAGTGCGCGGCTGGTACACCTACTTCCTGGTGGTAGCGGGCATCACGGCGCTGGCGCTTTCCATTGTGGTCACCGTCACGGAGGCCCACTCGCTCTCCGCGCTGATGAGGGCGTGGAAACTTCTCCCCGATTTCTCCATCCAAAATAGCACGCTGAGCGTTCCTTCCGGTGTCAAATTGCCGCTGACCGTCAAAGTACCGGGGGCTGTCGTCGAACTCTCCGACAGCGCATCACCCCAAATTGAGTCCACAGGCACACCTGCATGGCTCGCGATTGGCAATTCGGGATTGACGCTGCTCTTGGGATCCGGTTTGGAGCGCAGTCTCCCGTACTCCAGCCTCGGCATCAGCACTCTGAACAAGCAAACCATCGGCACGACCCTTGCCCTGCTGTACAACGTTGGGCTGTGGGTCGAAGGGATCGTGAGTGTCCTCTATCAACTCGGCACGGACTTCCTCCGCGCAGCCATTATCGCATGGATTGCCATGACCATGACGCGTCTCATGGGCCGGGGCCCCTCTTGGCCGCAGGCGTGGCGAATCGGCATGGCGGCCTGGACCCTTCCCCTCTTGGCGGAAATCCTCACCGCCTTCATCGCCATCCCCGACTGGTCCCTATGGATTGTTGCCGGCTGTTACGCAGTCATCGGCTGCTCTCAATTCGGTCCAGGCGATGCAGCTCTCATCGGACGACCATGAGGTACGGGGGGAGGGGGGTTGGGCCATCCCCCCTTGCACCCCTTACTCCTCATCCTCCGGAACCTCCGTGTCAGCCCTGCCGTTCGGTCGACGGTCCAAGAACCGCACCTGCCGGGCATTGATGCACGGAAAAACGCGATACTGCCCCTGTTCATCCCGCCGCTCATTGATCTGGGCAGCCCCCGCCACGAGGACAAGCCTTCCCTTAAGCAGGTGGGGAGCCAACCGCGGCACAAACTCCCCCAGAATCTCGACAGGCCAGAAGTCCGTCGGCGTCTCCCCACCCACTTCGTACGAACGGTCGACGGCCAAGGTGAAGCGCAGCCGAGGTGTTTTGTGTTCATTCGGCAACTGAGTGGTCTCCGCGTCTCGCGTGAGTCGGCCAACCATCGTCACCTGATTGTACAGCGTACCCACCCCTTCCATCCGAGCGTGCCATGCGTCACCCTACCTCAGGGCGGTCTCTGTCGTTGCGCCATCGGCGTGGAACCGGAGGACCCAAACACCTCCCGCAACGCTTCCGGCACCTGCACCTGGACGAAGGCCCGCCGCCCGTCCACCAACGCCAATCCCTCACCACGCCCAAACGCCAGGAGGCGTTCCGCGTCACTCTCTGGTAATCGATAAAGCCGGCAGAGAGCGGATGCCTCTCGTGCATTCTGCTGCCGCATGAGGAAGACCGTGGAGGCGTTCGCAAGCACGGCTCGACATGCCCGCACTGTCTCCTCCGACCCGGATGGGGCGGTGAGATCCCCAACCGACTGCGTGACAAGCGAAACCGCGACTCCGCGCTTGCGGCCCGTGCGATACAACTGCTCCAAGAACCGAGCCCCAGGCGCATGCAGGAGCAGGAGATGCGCCTCATCGACCGCGATCAAGAGCGGGGGTCGATCAGAGCGCACATATCGGAGCAATACCAACTCGGAGAGAATCAGGGAGATCGCGGGTAGCAGTTGTGGGGTGTTCTCCAGAATGCCACGTAGATCAAAAACCACCAGCGAGGCGTCCTCGGGAAGAAATCGTCGCCCATCCACACACGCGAGACCCGCTGACAGCGCCGTCAGGAGGCGCGCCGCCAAACCGGTTTTCGCCGTATCCCCTGCATCCAAGAGCTGGGCCCATTCGGCAAGGGTGGGCGCCGCGTCCAGTTGCCCCCCCGACGCCTCCGTCCAAAGATCCACAACCCTCGACAGATGATGCCGCTCACTCGGAAGGAGGGGTGGGCCCAGAACCTCCAGCAAACCCTCAAGAATCCTTCCGATCACCAGCCGCGCAAGGCGACGGTCAACACGTGCCTCCGATGGCAGTGGAATCAGTTGGAGGCTCGTTGCACCATTTCCGAACCCCAAGCGGACGGCGATGCCGTTCATCGCCTGACACCACGCTCCATACTCTCCCTGTGGGTCCAGCACAACCGCCCGCTGTCCCTGCATCAACACCTGCGTGAGGATGGCCTTCAAGAAAAAGGACTTGCCTGCCCCAGAAGCCGCAATGATCACCGAGTGCGGGTTGCATTGGGCAAAGCGATCCACCACCACTAGGCGGTGGCGCTCCGCGTCCATTCCCCAAACTTCGCCGCTCGCCGGAGCCCCCGTTCCCTCGCCAAACCATGGGAGCGTTACCGCCATTGCTTCGGAATCCATGTTGCGGCTCTCCGTAAGATCCATGGCCCCCCCTGGGAGAGTGGTGCAAAAGGCTCGAGTCTGCTCGAAACGGCGCAGGCGAACCACAAAGAGCTGTCCGGTCAGTTCCGTCAGGACGAGGTCGCTGGCACGTTCCAGGTCCTCCAGAGACCCGGCGCGGACGGTGATGGTGAGGGTGTGTCGAAACAGTCGGGTGCTGCCACGGGCCAGTTCCTGTTGCAGAGCGATCGTGTCCGCCAGTTCCGCATCCTCGACGGCACTGTGCCCGCCCTGACTCCGATCGTTCCAGAGCAGCCTCGACCGGAGTTGGTGCACGCTGTGAGCGAGCTCGGTAGCAGCCGCGTGCGAATCCACTGGCTCCACATAGTGCGACATCCGCATTTCGACGGGAAGATACCGTACGCGGTCAAGCCAGTCGCTACGGACCTCCCTCGGGTAACCGATCACGGACAGCGAGCGCGCAAATGATGCATCGTTGAGCACCACATGGCGCGGCTTTTCGAGAACCAAATCCGGACCCAATAGCTGCCACGGCCGCCGCCGGCCCACCTGGAGTGACTTAGCCATGCCACAACCCAACCTTCCATGCCACGGCTTCACGCAGAGACAGTGCGGGCGTGCTTCCTCCCAATTCCGAGGCAAGCCATCCTGTGAGGTCATCACCTTCCAAGGGTGAAAGCTGACACCCCGTGTGACGTACCACAGCAGCAACGAGGGCTGGCACGTCTTGTGCGGGCTCGATCACGAGCAAAATCTGCGGCATGAGCACACACCGGGATCCGATCATCTTGGCCCAGTGCCCCTGGTAGGCCCGGAGGATTCCCTCCATCCCGAAGGGACACGCGCGCCAGACAGGAGGAAGGTCCTCAGGTCTTGCCCATCGCGTGTGGTAGATTACTTGCACGGGCCGCTGCATAGCTCCAAGCCAGCGGTGTGGGCTCTCCTGTTCAGGACCGGCGAATGCCGGAGAGGATAGCCCACGGCAGGCCCCCTCCACCTTCCAGATGCATACGGAGCGGCCACCTATAACCAACACCGCCCCGCGCATGGCATCCAAAGGATACAGGCGTTGCGCACGCCACCCACGACGCATTGTTGGTCGCGTGGCGAACGCAACCAAACGCGCCAACCAGAGGGGGACACGTTCACCACCTGGCGGCCAGCGACCGATCGCCAATACGATGCCGAGGGCTGCTACGCCAGCCGCCAGAACCGCGTGCACCACCTCGGACCCAGGACGATTTAGGACCAGGAGGCAGACGCCCCCTGCCACCGCAAGCTCCAGGACTTGATCCAACGACAAGTCTGGCAGAACCGAACCAGGACGGTGCCTCGGTTGCACCCGCATCATGACTGCCCCCTCTCGCTAGAAATAGCCACGGGCCATCCCGCCCACTGCGTGTGCCCAGGCGGAGCCAGCCGCGTCCTCCCCCCACTCCCCAGCATTGCGGATCAGGGTGCGCAGGAGACGACGCGCAGCGAACAACAGCGCAATGGCCCCGAAGCCCCCGATCCATTGAAAGGCGGCCGATGTCCCGCTTCCCGGCTGGACCGCCACGACGTAGGCGAGCAGCATCGCCACCTGCATGCTTTGCATGAAAACACTCACCAGGAGCTCCCCGAAGGCGGCCTTCCAAAACCCGCTCGCAGCCGGAATAACCCAGAGTGCTGCAGCCACCGGCAACACCAGTGTCAGCACCGCAATCTCCGCACTGCGCAACGCATAGGTAATCACCAGCACAAACACGGCACCAAGACCGATCAGGGCCAACACCTCTGGGCCGATGCCAAGAGCCAAAGGGACTCCCGCTAGAACCGCAAGGGATACCGGATCGAGCAAGGAGGTGGAGGCGTCTTGGGCCGCAAGGTGCAACAGCGCTGCCACCAATACGTTGTTCAGTGAGAGCAAGCCGCGCGCCAGATCCAGGCTCAGGGCGACCCCCATGGCTGCTACTCCCACGCGGGGGATCATCGCCGCTGGGCTCGATGGCTGCGCGGCTATCCACATCCCCAGTTGCCAACGGACCACTGCGTACAGAAGCACCACGGTGAGCAGGGCAAATCCGATGTCGCGAAGCGCTGCCCACGGTGCACCCACGGCTACCGGCAGTTGAAAGGGCTCGAGGAGCGTATGCGACACCAGGGATAGAACGGTGGGCCGCAAGGAGTCGATGCCCGTGGCCAGGCCCTGCTGACCCAATTGCCATGCCGCCTCCACGGGGTTGGCCTGGACAACCCCAGACAACGTTCCGCCCACCCCAGCTGTTCCGACAACGGGCGAGAAGATCTGCGCCATCGGCGATCAGCTCCCCAGCTTTCCGATTAGCTCGGAATCATTCCCTGGACGATGGCAACGATCGTCGGCGCCAGTAGAGCAACCACCAGGCCCCCGATACCCGCGAGGATGATCCTCCAGGCATCCGCTTGGGCTCGGGGGGTGTGGGCTGCGGCAACCCGCAGCCCACCGTAGGCGAGCGTGCAGACAGATACAAAGGATGCTAAATACTCAAACCAATGGGCAGTGTTGGACAGAAAGCCAGCGATCACCGCGGTTCCTGCCGGAACGGTAGAGGAGCTTGACGTGAGCGCAATCTGCGCAATGCTGGGGAGGGTGTTGGCTGAGAGCATGCAACCACCTCACACACCAGAGTATCCATATACTGGCATATGAGGTGGTTGCCGTCAATAGCGTCAAACGTCGCCGTAGAGAAGAAACTCGTACGGATGCGGCCGCATGCTGACGGGCAGGAGTTCCCGATCCGTCTTGTACTTGATGTACGTCTGCACTAACCCCTCCGAGAACACTCCGCCCTCCAAAAGAAACCCGTGGTCGGCCTTGAGTGCGTTCAGGGACTCCCCCAGGGACCCCGGAACGGTGGCGATTTTCGCCAGTTCCTCTGCGGGCAACTCATAGATGTTGGCATCGACCGGAGCTGGGGGCTCGGTTCCGCGACGAACGCCATCCAGACCGGCCATCACCATCGCCGCAAACGCCAGGTACGGATTGGCCGACGGGTCCGGACAACGAAACTCGATGCGTTTCGCTTTTGGATTGTCGCTGTACATGGGAATCCGCACACAGGCGGACCTGTTGCGCTTGCTGTAGACCAGATTCACAGGGGCTTCAAACCCAGGTACCAGCCGCTTGTAGCTGTTCGTCGTCGGCGCCGCAAAGGCCAAGACGGCCGGTGCATGCGCGATGATCCCGCCGACGTAGTGCCGTGCGAGATCGGACAGTCCACCGTATCCCTTGGCGTCAAAGAATAGGGGCCTGCCATCCTTCCAGAGGCTCTGGTGCACATGCATCCCGGATCCATTGTCGCCAAACAGGGGTTTGGGCATAAAGATCGCCGTTAGCCCCGCCTTGCGCGCGACATTCCGAATCACATGCTTATACAGCATGCTCTGGTCAGCCATTGTTGTCAGCGTGCCGAAACGCATATCGATCTCGCACTGTCCCGCCGTCGCAACCTCGTGGTGGTGCGTCTCCACAGCAATCCCAACATCTTTGAGCCGCAACACCATCTCGCTGCGGACGTCCTGCAGCGTATCCGCCGGGGGCGGTGGGAAGTACCCCTCTTTATGCCGAATCTTGTACCCGAGGTTTCCCGGAGTCTCTTGCCGCCCCGTGTTCCAAACCGCCTCAGGCGAATCCACCTCGTAGAACGCACCGTTGGACGCATTGCCGTACCGGATATCGGAAAAGAGGAAAAACTCAATCTCAGGACCGACAAAGACCTGGTCCGCGATTCCCATCTGACGCACGTGTGCCTCTACCTTGGCTGCGACGTACCGCGGGTCGCGATCATACGGCTTGCCACTGGACGGATCAACGACGTTGCAGATCAGGCTGAGGGTCGGAACCGCACAAGCGGGATCGATAAACGCCGTTTTGGGGTCCGGAAACAAGAGCATATCGCTTTCGTTGATTTCCTGGAATCCGCGGATGCTGGAACCATCGAATCCCAGCCCCTCCTCGAACGCGTCCTCACTGAACGCATCGGCTGGCACAGTGAAGTGCTGCCAGCTTCCAGGCACGTCGGTGAACTTGACATCCACAAACTTGGCACCGTGATCCTTGATCATCTGCATGACCCCAGACGCGTCCGCGATCAGGACCGCCCCCTTCGCCTCTCGGCCACACTCGGCCGATTCATCAGGATGAAGTCTAACCAGGCCGTCCAACCCGCGTCAAGGTGTGGTCATCGAATATTACACAACCCTCCTACTGTGGACAAAAAGCTGACACGGCGTGTTCACCATTCGCTCGACACGAGTACAATGACGGCAAGGTTGGGCAGGGAGAGGGGGCCAGGTGCACATGGCATTTGAAGTGCGCGATGACTTGCCTGTGTATACGATCGGAAGGGTGACCGAGCTGACCGGCCTAACGGCCCGCCAAGTACGGTACTACGAGAACAAAAAGCTGGTCACGCCAGCGCGCACGGAAGGCCATCAGCGACTGTACTCGCGTGACCAACTGGTACTCCTCCAAATGGTGAAACGCCTGCTCGATGAGGGATACACCCTCTCCAACATCGTGGCATTGGTCCACGAATACAACCAGCAGCGCTCCCCAGAGATGGACGACTACCCCTCGCGTGAATCGATCGGCCGGCATGAGAAGGCCGCGTCACTCTATCCGTTGGTAAATCGGGCCCGACTTTTGACCATACTTGATCGTCTCGAGCGCCGGGATGCGGAACGGGCATCGCGCGGCGACGGCGAGGAATAGGACCATGCGGTTAGCGGCGCGTCAGGCGTCCCAGTTCCATGGCGAGCAAGGAGACGCATACCCCGCCACCCGCAGCTACTAACACGGTCGCATCAAACGCAAACCGAAGGGCGGACCATTCAGCGGTTGTGGCCCCCGCAGTATGCAGATAGGCCTGCCGGAAGAGCGTAAACGTCTCTGCCAACACCCGCCAGCCGATGACCGACCCGGTGAACAATAGCCCGACACGCACGAAATCGGTCCCCCCCGTGCGCCGCGGAGCCCATGGCCGAGTGCGCCGATGGACAATCATCCCCTTCGCCTCCTTTCCCGAAGGGAGCGTTGACCGTAGTGTATGCCCCGTTACCCAATGCCGTGATTCATGACTGCGCGGGACGAGGGGGAGACGCGGTGGACGCATCCTTTCCGCTGTTTTTTCCCTGCAAAAACAGGCGGTAGATAACCGATGCCACAAGCGCCCCAGCGATGGGCCCCACCCAGTAGGCCCAAGCGGCGTGCCAGACGCCTGCGACCAGCTCCGGGCCAAGCGCACGCGCGGGGTTCATTGCAGCGCCGGTCAGAGGGCCCCCCACCAGCACATCAAAGACCACGACCAGCCCGACGCCGAACCCACCGATCTTGAGTCCCCGCGTTTCCACAGCCGTTGTCCATACCGCAACCATCAGAAGAAAAGTGAGAACCGCCTCGATGCCTGCCGCCCGCAAAGCGTTAATCCCCGTTCCCGGAACCGGAACACCGGTTGCGACCGATCCGGGTAAAAGCCAGGCAAGCAAAAGGCAAGCGAGGACCGCGCCGACCACCTCAGAAACGATGTACAGTCCTGCCACACCGGCTTTCAGTTTGCCAAGCGACCAGAGTCCCACGCTCACGGCCGGATTGAGCGCGCCACCAGAGATCGCCATTGTCACACTGATGCCAACCCCCAAGCCGAGCCCGTTCGCCAATGCAACATCGAGGAGCGGAACCGGCGCATGCAGATACCCACCCAACGCGGATGCGCCCACACCAGGAAAGACCAAAAAGAATGTACCAACCGCTTCCGCCACCATCCACTTGAGCCACAGAGGCATGCCGCTCGCCTCCCACCCAACGCCACCGGTATACGCTCCCCGGCTGGCCGGCTTTCCATCCGGCCCATCCGGGACGGGTGGTGTGTGGTAGAAAGCGCAGTCACTCCGTTTCGATGGACCTCCGCTCCCCCTCGAGCGTGCGCCATGGTATGGCGCGCCACGAATGAACCCGTCGTCGACGCTCGCGCACCGCCCATCCGAACCAAAGAGCCAAGCCAACAGGAACCAGTACCCAGGCTAGGGTCAGCGGACGCGTGTGGGGATCTACGGTGGCCTTTGGTCTCGTTACCGTCTCGGTCGCGTCCGCGCTACTGGGGGAATATGCTGGCAAGAGCGTTCCCTGAACGACGGAGGAAGCTGGCATCGATGGCACAAAACCAGGCGGCAGGGTGATGTTCTTCAATGTCGCTGCCTCGGCGGCAAAATTGGCGTAGGCAATGGGCTGCGCGAGTGATGCCCCTGAGGCATTCGGGGGTGACCCTGCGGGCGCCGCAGCGGGAGGGTCGGCACTGAGTAACGAGAACCCGTAGTTCAAGACCGCCGTAACGTCGGACCAAGTCGTCGCCTTTGGCTCGCCCGTCACGACGGCAATGACCGAGTGTCCGTCCTTGGTCGCGGACTCCACAGCAAGGTTCAGCGCCTCATTGGTGTAGCCCGTCTTGATACCGTTGACGTATGGATCTGTGAACAACAGCGTATTGATGCTGCCAATCAGTTCGGTGCCGCTGCCCCGTGGAGACGGCACCATTGCAGAGCGCATGTCCACAGTGGACGCGATCACGGGATTTGCCATGGCAACATCCCCTAGTCGCGCCAAATCAACCGCCGACGAATACTGTCCAGGGTCGTCAAGGCCGTCTGGGTTGGTGTAATGGGTATCTGCTAGCCCGAGTTGAGCCGCTTCCTCGTTCATCAGGGCCACAAACCGGGGTAGACTCCCCGCAGTGTCCACAGCCACCGCGATGGCTGCGTCATTGTCCGACGGAAGCAGCATCGCCTCCAGGAGCTCCTGAAAAGTATATGTTTCTCCTGGACGTAACCCCAGCATCTCACCATACGCCTGGCTCACCTCGGGCGGAACCACCATCTCCATCCCGGTGTGGTTGTGCTCCAAAGCGAGAGCCACCAAGGCCGTCATCATCTTGGTCGTGCTGGCCATGGGCACATGCAGCGCCCCATTGTATTGCCAGAGAATCTTCCCGTTGGATGCATCCAAAACGGCCGCCGACGAGCCATGGATTATGGGCGGAGATGCCGCCAGCGAAACGTTTGCTGGCCCCCAGAGACCAAGTGCAGCCACCAATCCCCAAAGCCAGCGGAGGCGGCTGCCTGTCCATCTGCGTGCAAGGGACCGCACTGCCTGCCACACCGAGAATCACCTACGCAAATTGCTTGATCGGCAGCACCAATATGGGCCAGCCCTCTTCCCGCTGAAGAACGGCGCCCGCCTGGCAAGCGAGTGTGACCATGATCTCCCATGCCGAGCGCGGTACCGCATCCCGGCTGGCCGCCTCCGCCCAAAAAGGCACAGGAGCCGTGTTTCCCGCCAGCATCACACGGACCTGATCGACATCCTGTACCGCGTCCACCACAACACACGTCCCGGGAGGCATCGCCTGGACCGCAAGTTCGAGCATTTGGGTGATCATCACGCGTAGCGCCGCAGGACGCACCGCAACTACAAGGCTCTGCGGCACAGGAGCCATTTCCAGCCGGACCTGTCGTGCGGTGAAGGTGTCCCACATACCCGCCACGGCGCTCTCCACCGCTTCCGCAACGCCGGCCCCCGCCCCCTCACGCACTGCGGTGCCCCTCGTGTAGTCGAGGATCTCGTCCACCAGCGCGGCCGCTCGCATGGCCGCCGACCAAGCGTTCTGCAGCATTGCCGGATCCGGTCCCACCCCCTGCAACGCCATTTGAATGGACATTGCTACCACGGTTAGCTGGTTTTTGACTTCGTGCGCCATCCCCGCCGCAAGGTCTGCAAGCGCCAGTCGTCGCACATCCGCCTCGCCCCAGTCGAACGTCGTGTCCGACCGTGCCCCGGGATTTTCCTCCCTGATATGCTCCGGCATGCCAGCATCCTCCCTGTCGTACGTCTCCATGCCGGTCATTCGAAGTCCACATCCGCAACCAAGGTGCCTCGACCCGCTTCATCTCGATCCACATGGAAGTGCTCAAAGATCTCTGGTGCAATGTCATTCAAAATCTCGTGGATCAGAAGCGCAAGGCGCCGGATTTCGGGTTCGGCCTCGGGCGCCCCTCGCTTTTTGAGAAACGTTGCCCATGCACGAAGATTTCCCGTAACAACAAGCGCGGTTTCGGTCATATTGGGCAGAACGCAACGTGCCGCCTGCCGCGCTCGTTTGCGCCGCTCGGTACGATCGGGCTCGGCCTCCGCCAGCCTGCGACTCAATGCCGAGGCAAGTTCCAAGTAGGCGCGGCGAGCCTCCCGGGCCGCCTCCACAACGTCCGCATCAAGTCCGTGTTCTCTGACCTCGATCGGCAGGACAAACGCCGCATCCTCCTCGTTCACGAAGCGCTGGCTTACCTGGCTGTAGGAGAAGTGCCGGTGTCGCACCAATTCGTGGGTCAGGGAACGGGAGACCCCGCGAATGGCGATGCTGACACTGGCGTGTTCCATCACGGAAAAGTGCTGACGTGCCAGAATATTGTCAAGATACTGGCGGTTGCTGCGGTGCAGCGGATTGGCAAACGATAGATAGCAGAGCCTTCCTGCAAACTCGAGAAGAGATGCAGCATCTCCTACAGCGTCGGTCTGCCACTCCGGAAACCACCCTGGGTTTCGGAAGCTTGTGAACCCTACCAACGCCACTTCGGGCTCCGCGAAAACAACATCCCCGATGGGCGAATCATGCGACACGTCGGCTCGCCCCCCCTAAGGCCCCATTTGGGATTTCTGATAGCACCAGGGCATTCCTGCCCACCTGATACAACGCACGACACCGATTCCACGACGTTTCCACACGAAACCACTTGGGAATGTCGGCATGGTTCGCGACACGCCCATGTTGCGCACCCCGAAGGTGCCCGGACCGCAATAGCTGGACCGGGTCCACTGCCCGGTAGATCCAGAGCGCACACGCTCCATTGCCCTCGCCACCCGCGCGGTTTCTGTGCGTCTTCCGGCGTCGGAACTGCGCATCCAGGGTAATAGCGGCAGCCGGGTCACCGTCCCGCGCACGCTGCGGAAGTGCACCAGGTTCCCATGCCACTTCTCTTGGATGCACCTGCATGTCGGACGGGACGGACCGGCGCCGGATACGGGGCAAGAACCGTTTCAAAGCGAGAGCACCCACTTGAGCCCGAAACCCCGATCCGCCATGTGCCTCCACGAGGTGATGTCGCATCTTCATCCGCACCCAACTTCCTCAGAAGTCCGCCGCTGACCTGCGCGTGGGCCAAGATGAGATCGATGAGCACTCGGTCAAAAACCCCGGTTCGTTCCACACGCCATTCTACCCCCATGGCGTTGAGGCAAGCCGTGGCATTTCCTCCACAGGCATTTCCCTCTGCAGGAGTTGGTCGCCTCGCAGAACGCGGAGCTCTGCGAATTCCCCGGGTCGGCGAGTCGCAAGCTGCTGACGGATACCGCCGAGGCTCTGCACAGCGTGCCCGTCCACGCCAACCACAAGATCAAACACTTCCAGCCCTGCTCGGCTCCCTGGGCCGTCATCTCGGACAAACTTCACCGCCACGCCGCGCTGTACCGGAAGCTGAAGCAACCCAGCCATCATCGGGCTCACAACCTCCGCATCTCCCGAAAAGCCGAGCCAGGGATGCGTCGCGCGACCGTAGTCCAGCATTTGAAACGCAAGCCGCATGACCACCGGTGCGCTAACGCACATGCTGAAGCCGTTGGTCCATTGCATCCAGTTCATGCCGACCATTCGGCCGTCCAGGGAGATGAGCGGTCCGCCGACATGAGCTGCCGGGTGGATCGCCGCGTCCGTCAGGATCAAACCATCCACCGGAAACCGTTCAGGACGATAGATCGTGACGTCCGACGCGCTGATGACCCCCAAAGAAGCACCGCACTCGGCTCGAAAGGCATTTCCGAGCGCCAACACCAACACGCCTGGGCGAACATCCTCCGCCTCCACCAGAGGCACCGCGCCCAGATCTGCCTCACCGCGCAACCCGAGCACCGCAAGAAAGTACAGGGGATCCGCAGTCACCATGTCCGCTTCGAAGCGTTCCCCGTCGGCAAAGGCGACGGAGAGGCGATCCCCCGGCGTATATAAGGGGGAGTGCGTAAGAACGTGCTCTCGGTCGATCAAAAGACCCGTACCCACTGTGGCACGCGTCTCCTTGGCATCCACCGCCGTGACGGACACGACATAGGGGGCAACCTTGTCAACCGCTTGCGTGATCGCTTGTGACCATGGATCCAACGCCATCTCCCCTTTACACCTTGCAAGCTATCACTCCGCCCGTCACACTATAGGGGGACCGGCATATGATCGGGAAGATCGGCAACGCTACTGAGCGGTCGCCCTGCCGCCCAGAAAGGACGGATGGAGCCGTGTGGGTCGCGCTGTGCAAAGCTAAACTCCACTGCGTCAATGTGACCGAGGCCATGTTGCATTACGAGGGGAGCGTTTCCATTGATCGGGCACTGCTCGACGCCGTGGGCATCCTCCCGTTTGAAATCGTTCAGGTGACCAACCTGGCGAATGGCACGCTCTGGCGAACATACACCATCCCGGCTCCAGCAGGAAGCGGGGTCTTCTGTCTGAACGGACCGCCGGCCCGACACTTCCAGGTGGGTGACCAAGCGATCGTCGTCTCCACCGGCTACTGCGAATTCGACAAGGTCGCGAATTGGACCCTTCGCGTCGCGTTCGTCGACCAGCAGAACCGTCTTCTGCGCGTGGGCGTCGAAACCATCCCCCTCGCGTGACCGAAGCGCTCAGCTCTCCGGTCGCATGCGCCGCGCGTCATGGCCCGTGGCTCCCGCCTCGGGCCGAACCGCCGCTGGCCGTAGCGCCACGAGGGTCTCAAGGTAGATCTCTTCGCCCCCACCCTGCGGACCGGCAAGGACGAGGCGCCTCGTGCGTCCCTGCCGGTCCAGGTCGCACACCACTCGACTGCGATCAATGACGGCGACATCATCTCGCCCATACGGTCGAACCTCACAGAAGCGTCCACGGCCAAAGGCCAAGGCCCGACCGACCAACTGGGCACCCAGCCCTCGAACCCCCGTGCGCAAGCCCACTCGCCCTTCCACAAGGGTAACCGAACGAACCGCAGAGCGCGGGAAGGCAATCGCCCGCCTGCCAACGCGGAGGAGAACACCCTCGTCTGCAGGCCACACGTAGAGGGCCCCACGCCCCGGAACCGGCAGCCCGGGATGTCCCCCGAGGTAACGTAACCGAATCACAACCGGCCTCCCAGGGTCGAGTTGGCCCTGCGTCTCGCTTACCACACCACTTGTGGCGCGGTCCCGGTACACAAGCCACCCGACCCAGAGCCAAACCGCCACCGCCACAATGACGAGCTTGGGATAAAGCAGGACCGACACCAGGCTCACAACAATGACCGCTATCCGCCAAATCCACGTTTGCCTGCGGCTGGGCTGATGCCCCAACCCGAAACGAGCTACCGCAACCGCAACGACGGCAGCCACCGCCATGACGAGCGACACGACGACCGACGCCATCGAGCCGAACCGACCGTGAGCCGACCTCCGCGCGGTGCGCCTGGGGTCGGAACGCACTTGACGCATCATGCTCCTACCCTGGACCAGCGGCCATTTGGTGGGGCACACCGGCACGCTATGCGCAGTCGCCTGTCCAGGGATCTGGCCCCTTCCGGCCCCAGAATCGGTCCCCAAAAACGGAGACACGGGGCACCGAACGCCTTTCGATGACCGGACCGTGTGGCCCATGATACCCCAATACATCCCGGTTGGGTAGGGAACGCGTGCAGCCAACCGTCTGAAACGGTAGCCCTCAACATACCGTCCGAGAGGATGAGGCCCAAACCGGCGGGGGGCGATTCCGTGGCATGGCTCACGATGGGATTGCGGGTGTCCTTCGTCGGCATCGAACGGGTACTGCTCCGCCTGTTAGGGGATGACACCCACCCCCTCGCAACGTCCGTGCTGTTCTTTGGCACCGGAGCCCTCCTTCTGCTCCCCCTCGCCCGCCCGTGGACCTGGTCCGACTGGTCCTACCTCCGTTGGGCGCTCCCTAACGGAGTGCTGTACGCTTTGGCTTACGCATTCTACGTCTCTGCCCTCAGTACCGGCGAAGTGAGCGTCATCGCCCCGCTCGGAAGCACGGTCAGCGTCTTTGTGATCGTGTTTGCCTTCCTGGTCTATGCGGAACCCCTCGGTTGGGGCAAGTGCTTGGGGGCGCTCTTCGTCACCGGTGGTGCCGTCACGCTGCAGCCGGGTCGGAACCTGCGCCAATCCCTTGTCTCCCTTCTGCAGCCGGGACCTGGTCGAGCCATGCTGATTTACGCGCTCCTCACCTCCGTAACCAGAATCCTTGACAAGGGTGCCAGCGCCTCAGGAGTCAGCCCTGCCACCTACGCCTGCACCGTCTTCGCAACCGTTGCCGGTCTGCAGGCGTTGTGGCTTTTGGCGCAAGGACTCGGACGAGAGATTCTGCAGCCACTCCAGCGGCAACCTGTAATCGCCCTCTGCGCCGGTGTGTGCAACGCCTTCTCCTTCCTCTTGCTGATTGAGGCCTTGCACGTCTTTCCCGTGTCCATTGCAGAACCGCTCACCGCGTTTTCGCTCCTGGTAAGCGCCGGAGTCGCTGCGGTCTTCCTGGGTGAACGCCTGGCGCCAAGAATACTCCCCACCCTTGGCATCATTGCGGGAACGTGGCTCCTGGCCATCGGCGTAGGGCCCGGCCAGGCTTTCTCGTTTTTGCGCTGATCTCAAACTCCCATGATGTGGTACCCATTGTCCGCAAAGACGATCTCCCCGGTGATCGCGCGTGCCAAATCCGATGCCAAAAAGGCGGCCACATCCCCGATCTGGTCTCGGTCGGTCTTGCGCCGCAAGGGCGACCGATCGGCGACCTCACCAATCATGCCGCCGACACCCTTCACCCCGCTCGCCGCCGCCGTGCGAACCGGACCGGATGAGATGGCGTTGACACGAATGTTCTGGGGTCCCAGGTCATTGGCGAGGTAGCGTACCGTCGTTTCCAGCGCACCCTTAGCAACGGCCATGACGTTATAATTTGGCACCACCCGCTCTGATGCCATGTAGGTGAGCGTCAGCACAGATCCGCCTCCGGCGGCCACGAGCAGGGGACGGCACGCCCTGGTCATGGCGATCAGTCCGTAGCAACTGACATCGAGCGCGAGGTGGAACCCGTCGCGTGAAACGGCAATGAACTCTCCTTCCAGCTCCTCGGTTCGAGCGAACGCCGCACCGACCACGAGGCCATCGAGCGTTCCCCACCGATCCGTCAGCTTCTGTGCCACACGGGCGATCTGATCATCCTCCTGAAGGTCCAGCGGAAGGGTGAAACTGCCGGGAAACGTTTCCGCACACTTCTCCACGCCCTCACGAAGTCGTT
Source organism: Bacillota bacterium (assembly GCA_021791995.1). Classification (GTDB taxonomy): domain Bacteria; phylum Bacillota; class Sulfobacillia; order RBS10-35; family JAJYVN01; genus JAJYVN01. The sequence goes on along the minus strand of JAJYVN010000004.1, from coordinate 8,277 downwards.
CGTTCTGGTACGTGAGACACAGCTCTGCCCCCTCACGAGCCATGGACGCAGCAATGCCGGCGCAAAGACTAAAGCGATTGGCAACCCCCTGGATCAGTACTCGCTTGCCTGTTAACAGCCCTGGCACTCGCCACTCCCCCAATTCCATCACTACCGATGCGCGGATCTTCGCGCCTCGCTCCGGTACGATTCACCCTCTGCCAGTGAGGTCCTGCCAGAATGCGTTGCGGGTTCGGATCAGCGCTCGGCCTGCGCTATACTCCATCTGCACATTTGAAGGGGGCAACGGGGTGGCGCAGGTTCGCGGCGGTGTTCGACGGAGTATACGCGTCTTGTCTCTGGCCTGCCGCATTGCCGCAGAACTCTGGATGCTGGAGCGGCAAAAACCCCGGATGCCAGCAGACGCTTTCACGGCACGGCAGAAGGCCGTGTACCGCAGCCAGGCCCAGCGGATCCGCCGACTCTGCATCGATCTCCAGGGTATGTGGATCAAGCTGGGGCAGTTCCTTTCAACCAGGGCAGATGTATTGCCTGCGGAGTACACATCGGAATTGTCGCAACTGCAGGATCTCGTCCCGGCCTTTCCAACGGCCCAGGCCTTGGCAACCATCGAGTCCGCATACGGCCAATCGGCATCGAACCTCTTCGCTCGCTTCGAGGACCGCCCGGTAGCCGCCGCGTCACTCGGCCAGGTCCACCGCGCCTGGCTACGGGTACCGGACGGAGAGACGGAAGAGCCGGTCGCCGTCAAAATCCTGCGTCCGGGCATCGAGGCCGTGGTCGACAACGATCTATCCACCCTTGGTTGGATCGTTCGCGCGGCAAGCCGATGGACGCGCTTCGGCCGGCGCGTGGACCTTGCGGCACTGCAGCGAGAACTCGCCGAGATCACAGGACAGGAGATGGACTACACCGTCGAGGCGGCACACGCGGAGACCTTTCGTCAAAATCTTCCGCCGGACGGATCGGTGTATGCTCCACGGATCCACGCAGACCTGACAAGGCAGCGCGTCCTAGTGATGGAGTATGTCGAAGGGCTCCGCGTGGACCACGTGGACGAACTGCGGCAGGCGGGCATCGATCCGCGACGCGTCGCGGAGAACCTTGTCCGCGCCTATCTTCGACAGGTACTGCACGATGGATTCTTCCACGCGGACCCACACCCAGGCAATCTCTTCGTGCGCCCGGGGGGTGAGCTGACCTTCATTGACTTCGGGATGATGGCCCGCATCTCACCGCAGGACCGGACGGCGTTCACACAACTGGTGGCAGCAGCCATCACCCGGGACCTCGATGGGGTAGTGGCAGCGGTCCGCACCCTTGGCTTCCTCCGCCCTGGGGCGGACGCCCCGGTGCTCAAAAAGGCGATCTCGATGGCGCTAGATCAACTCTCTGGCCTTCCCATCGAGCGGCCCGACAGCCAGGAGTTTCAAGCCTTCCTGAGTGAAATGCGCGATTTTCTGTATACCGAGCCGTTTCAGCTCCCGGTCCAGTATGCCTTTTTAGGCCGTGCCATTGGCATCCTACTCGGGATAACCGCGAGCTTAGATCCGGAACTACGCTTGGTACCGCTTCTCCGGAGTGTTGCGCTACCCATGTTGGGCCTGAACGCCGAGAGCCGCAGCGACCGTCCCGGGGTGAATCCAACCATCGCTGGTGTGTGGGGAGCCCTGCGCGAGAGTCTCCTCACCGCCTACCGTCTACCCCATCGCCTGGAACGACTGGCCGAACGGGCAGAAGAGGGGCAGGTCCACATCCGAGTGGACACCGCCGGCATCGAGCGTCGACTCGCCACCGTCAGCCGTGCCACACGCTCCATGCGCACTGCCATCTTGGCTGGAGCGGCCACCGTGAGCGCAACCCTTTTGACCGTTGCGCATCATCCTTGGGAAGCTGGCGTCCTGTGGACCGTGGCGATTGTGCTCGGCGGTCTGTCTCTGGTCGGACGATGATCCCCTCTGCGACTCTTGCCAAGCCCAACGCCCACCCGCATACTCCCTCAAGGGCTTACCAAAAGCTTCACTGGCTGAACAACAACCGACCTCCGAGGGAGGGTTCCGTTTGCCCGCGTTGCGGCTCCTTGCCCTGGATATCGACGGCACGCTCCTGCGTTCGGACAGCACCCTATCCACAGCCAACGCCCAGGCCGTGCGGGCCATCCAAGAGCGGGGCGTCCATGTGATTTTGGCGTCCGGGAAGCCGCCCTGGGCCATGCGCACCCTCGCGGAACAACTGAATCTCCCCGGCCCTCATGTGACGGCGAATGGAGCAGGGATCTGGAGCCGTTCCTCCGGGGTTGAATTGCTTGGTCGGATCAGTTGGGAGGATGTTCATCGCGCTCTGGACTATGGAAAGGAGCAGGCATTGCCCCGTGCGTTGAGTGGTCCACGGGGGGTGTTCTGCCAACCTGCCTGGCGCCCGGACGACGTCACACAGGCACTCCGCGAAGTCGGCGAGGATCCGCCGACGGTGGTCGCCGAGGCCTGTACCGCCGAGCGGGACCCATGGAAAGTCATCCTCATCGCACGCCGAGGCGTGCGCCTTCCCCCGTGCCCCGAGCTCAACCATGGGATCTGGGTCCGAACCGGAACAGCCTTCCTCGAAACCGTTCCCGGAAATACCAGCAAAGCGACTGCAGTGGCAGAAATCTGTCGGCGAATGGACATTCCGCAGTCGGGAGTTGCGGCAATCGGAGACAGCGAGAACGACATCCCCCTTTTGCGCTGGGCCGCCGTCAGCATTGCCATGGGGCAGTCCCCCCCTGAGGTGCAACGCTCCGCCCACCACGTGACAGCCACCAACGACCGCGACGGTGTGGCCCGGGCCTTGGAACAGCTCTTCGGCGGCGAGTGATCACCCTGCAGACCCAGTCCGGGCGCCCAACACCTGGCGGATGCGGACCACCAACTCGTGAATGTCGAACGGCTTGGCCAAAAAGGCCTCCGCGCCAGCAGCAATGCTCCGCGAGAGTCCAGACTCGGCCCCAGAGAGGACGACAACAGGGAGCGTGGCGCACCCTGGGAGCGCACGCAGTGCCGCAATGAGGGAATCCCCTCCTGTTCCCGGTAGCAGAAGATCCAAGAGCACGACATCGGGCTTCCGCTTCCGCGCTTGCGCCAACGCACCAGGCGCGTCACCCGCAACGGCGGCCATCCCTCCCTCTGCCTCCACCGCCAGGGCGATCAATTGGGAAATCGTTGGTCGATCCTCAACAATCAGCACATGCACGCCGTCCAGGGAAGCCTCGCCGGCACGTCCGGAGCCCTTCTTCATCGTGGCCACACCTCAGAAATGCTTGCCTTGCTACCAGCGTTCATCATCTTCGCGGGCCCGCAAGCGGCCCCTCCCCGCATCGAAGCGCGATTGCACGACACAGCACGCCCGGAAACGACCAAGGGTCTCACGCCTCTTCCTCCACGCCCTGTCCACACGGAAGAGCCGTCCCGAGGGGCGTGTCCGCACGCACAGGGCGTCCGCCTTGGACAAACACCCGTGGAAGATGCGCACCAACGACCGTCGAAGGAACCCGGAGTTGGGCGACTATCCCCGCCCGCACGGTCGGGACCCCCGTACAATCCACCGTCACGTGCTGCATCCCGACTCGCCCGACCGTCTGCACCACCCTGCCGTCGAGAACCACAGCGCTCGCGGCTGCCCCCAAACGCAAGAAGCGCCCGAGCCCCACGCGCCGGGCCAAGGAGCCAACTAAGGCACGGAACAGAACCCCAGGGCGCCGGAGAGGTCCCCCCATGACAATGTCCAGGCCGTCGGCAAAACCGACCGGAAGCGTGGCAATGACCGTCGGTCGGCGTGCACGCCACTCCCCGCCATAGCCAACCTCCTCTCCCTTGGGCACCGGTCGTACTTCCGCCACCGTGGAACACAAGGTGAACGCCTTGCGGAACGGCAGGTTGGTGTGCACCCCCAACGGCATGTGCCCATATAAAAGACTACCCACGCGCACCATGTCCAAGTGAGCCTCAGGCAATGTGAGCACCGCCGCCGAAGCGGCACTGTGCCGCATCGCAAAGGACATCCCAGCACTGCGGGCAACCTCCTCGGCCTGCAACAGCCGCGCCAGTTCCTGGCCCGCAGCCGCACGGTCGGCACCGCGAGCAAAATGCGTATAGATCCCGTCCCACTGCAGCGGAAAACCCAACTCCATCAGGCGGGGCACCAGCGAACCCACCTCGCGCCAGGGTAAACCGTAGCGCCCCATTCCCGTATCGAGCTTGAGGTGGACCCGCCCCCCGACCGGCCGGGAGCGCGCAAGGGCCAATGCATCCTCGAGGCTGGCGACCGTCAGGCTGAGGTCGGCATCCAGAGCCGGCCCGATATCCACCGGTCGGGGAGGCGTAAATACTAGGATGGTGCCGTCGATGCCGGCACTTCGCAACCGCAGCCCTTCCGCAACGGTGCCCACCCCGACCGCGTCAGCCCCGACCGCCAAGACGGTACGAGCAATCTCGACGGCGCCATGGCCATAGGCGTTGGCTTTCACAACCGCCAGAAGACGGCATCCCTCGCGCAGAACCGAGCGCACTAACGCCAGATTGGCGACGACTGCATCGAGGTCCACCTCAGCCCATGTCGGTCCGACCAGAGCCCCCCATGGCTCGCTTCCCATACCGCCGTTCGCCTCCCCCCACGCCAAACGCCGATGGACACCCGCTGATCGCACACCCGAAACGCATCGGCACCAAAACCCGCTGCACCCGCACACCGTTTGTTCCGCTGGGTCTCTACCGCATACGCATGGACCAGAGGGAGCATGGCAATACGCAGACGCCCGCCTCCCTGGATGGACCTGCCGACGAAGTAAATGGATTTGCCCTATCGCATCATCTGGCTCGACGGGTTGGTGGACCGACGTGCCCGCTGCCCTAAGGCAGCAGCAACGAATGCGACGAAGAGGGGGTGGGGACGGTTGGGACGAGAGCGGAATTCGGGGTGAAACTGCGTTGCCAGAAACCACGGATGCGCCGGCCATTCGATCATTTCAATCAACCCCGCCTCCGACCATATACCGCTCGCCACTAAACCGTGGCGTTCGAGCAAGGGCCATAGACGATTGTTGACTTCCAGGCGATGGCGGTGGCGTTCGGCCACCTCCAGATGCGCGTACGCCCGTGCGGCGAGCGATCCCCTCCGCAACTGGCAGGTAAAGGCACCAAGGCGCATCGTCCCACCCAACCGAGACAGTTCTCGCTGCTCCGGCATCAGGTCAATCACGGGTTCCGGTGTGTCCGGAGCAAACTCTGTGCTGTTGGCATGACGCAACCCGCACACGTTGCGCGCAAACTCGATAACGGCGCACTGTAGTCCCAAGCAAAGACCAAAGAAGGGTACCCCCTGCTCCCGCGCATAGCGGATAGCCGCAATCTTGCCTTCCACACCGCGCGGCCCGAAACCGCCCGGCACGAGGACCCCGTCCAACCCCTCCAGACACACCCGAGGCCCCTGGTCCTCCACCCGCTCCGCGTCGATCCACCGGATATCAACCCGACAGTCGTTGGCGGCCCCCGCGTGGCTCAGCGCTTCCGTCACACTCTTGTATGCGTCCCGCAGCGCCACGTATTTCCCCACAATCGCGATGGTTACCGACTTGGAGGGATCGGTAATGCGATCCACGATTCGCTGCCAATCGTCCAGTTCCACAGGCCGTTCCGGCAACCCGAGGCGCCTCCCCAAGAGGTCACCCACACCCTCGGCCTCCAGAATGAGCGGAACCTCATAGATGGTTTCCACATCAACGTTCTCGATCACGGCGTTGGCCGGCACGTCACAGAATAGGGCGATCTTCTCACGCATGTCCTTCGAAAGCGGACGCTCCGAACGCGCCACGATGATATCCGGCTGGATGCCGATACTGCGCAACTCCTTGACGCTGTGTTGCGTGGGTTTGGTCTTTTGCTCCTCGGTCTTATCAATAAACGGCACAAGGGTCACATGCACGAAGACCGTGTCCTCGCGACCTAGGTCGGCGCGCAGTTGCCGAATCGCCTCCAGAAACGGAAGGCTCTCAATGTCACCGACGGTGCCACCGATTTCGGCGATTACCACGTCGGCACCGCTGTGCTCGGCAACGCGGCGGATACGCGACTTGATCTCATTGATGACGTGTGGAATAACCTGAACCGTGCCGCCCAAGAAATCCCCGCGCCGCTCCTTCTCAATCACCGAGAGGTAGATCTGACCCGCCGTGATGTTGTGGTCGCGATTCAGGCTTTCATCGATAAACCGCTCGTAATGTCCCAGGTCCAGGTCCGTCTCCGCTCCATCGTCGGTGACAAAGACCTCCCCGTGCTGAAGAGGAGACATCGTGCCCGGGTCCACGTTCAGATACGGGTCAATCTTTTGAATCGCCACGCGGAAACCGCGGCTCTTCAAGAGGCGGCCCATGGAGGCGGCGGTAATCCCCTTGCCCAATCCGGAAACGACGCCGCCGGTGACAAACACGAACTTGGCCAACAGCCCCGCCCTTCCAAGGACCCAAGATGCACCAGGCCGTGGCAACCGACGCACCACAAAAAGGGTCTCGTGTCGACACACGAAACCCACACCTTGCGGCCATCGTACAGGCACCCTGCTCCCGCCGTCAACAGCATCTGGTACGCCATCTCAAGCATCTGGTTTAGTGGTGAGCGTCCGCAATAGATCCGTCAACAGCAGCACCTGTTCTGGAGCCATACGGGCCGCCATAAGAGCCAGCCCCTCCAACTCTGGGCGGCTCGCCAACAAGTGCGCAAGATCGGGCCGTGCACCGGCCGGATCTTCCAGGAGGGTGGAGAGGTCAACGTCATAGACCCCCGCAAGTTCGCGCAGTGTTTCCAGACTGGGCTGCCGTTCGCCACGTTCATACTTACCAATCGTTGAAAAGTGCAGTTCCGTACGCGACGCCACATCATACAGCGACATGGACCGCTGCTTCCGCAACGCGCGCAGGCGTGAACCAAGTTCCAATGGCGCGATTGTCACTCCCATGATCGATAGCAGACACGCTTCACTCGATCATGGGATTGGCTGGCCCCCCTCTGCCGTCCTGGAGCCATAGCGTCCTGTTTTGCTCGGAGACGAATCCGTTTTGGCTACATGCGTTCGGGAGCCGTCACCCCAAGCAGGCCAAGGGCCGAGCGCAGGACCTGCGCGGTGGCCGCGCAGAGTTGCAGACGGGCTACGGTAACAGGGGCAGGTTGCCCAAGGACCCGACACTGCACGTAGAAGACATGAAACCGTTCGGCCACCCGTTGACAGAACGCCGTCAACCGATGGGGCGCACGCCCTTCCGCTGCCTGGCGCACCTCTTCGGGATAACGCGCCAATTCCTGCAGCAACTGCGTCTCCGCAACCGCTGTGAGCACGGTCGAATCAATCCCCTCCGCGGTCCCAACCGTAAAACCGGCATCGGCCGCATTGCGCAGGATGCCGCTGATCCGGGCGTGCGCGTATTGGACGTAGTACACGGGATTATCCTGACTCTGCCGGAGGGCGAGATCGAGGTCGAAGTCAAAGTGGGTATCGATGGTGCGAGTGAGGAAGAGGTAGCGTGCGGCGTCCACCCCGACCTCATCGATGAAGTCGCTCATCGCGACGAAACTCCCACCGCGCTTACTCACTTTCACCTCGTGCCCCTGCTTGATCAGGCGCACCATCTGAGTGAGCAGCACCTCCATGCGCTCGACGGGATAACCGAGCCATTGCAACGCGATCCGCACCGCCGGAACCTCTCCATGGTGATCCTGCCCATAGATGTTAATCAGCCGATCATACCCGCGCTCAAACTTGCGTATGTGGTACGCAATATCAGGAACCCGGTAGGTGAATTGGCCATTGCTCTTCCGTAGAACGCGATCATCGTTATCCCCCGCTTGTTGGGATAGAAGCCACACTGCCCCATCCCTCTCCGCCGTGTGCCCTGCCGCCGACAGCGCAGCAACCACTCGTTCGGGATCCCCGGCAGCCCGGATTTCCGATTCACGGAAGAAGCAATGGAAGGAGACACCAAAGCGTTCCAGTACGGCCTGCTGTTCGCTCAGAAGATGCTCCACGGCAAAGCGGCCGAGGGTCTGCACGCGTTCCTCTGGAGAGCACTCCAAAATCGCAAAGCCGTGCGTGGCCGCAAACTCCTCCGCAATGGGAATGAGGTACTCCCCCGGATATCCGCCCTCCGGGATCTCTGGGATCTGCCGATCACCGCGCAGCACCGCCAGCCGGGCCTCCAGGGAAGCGGCAAGGCGTTGGAACTGCCCTCCGGCATCATTGACATAAAACTCCGCG
>JAJYVN010000166.1:3000-6607 GCA_021791995.1 Bacillota bacterium | reverse complement strand
GGGCTTTCGAGTGCTAGGCAGGGAGTCCGCGCCAAGTTCGACGACGTTCCCGGTCTGGCAACGGCCCACGCCACGGTGGGCTTGACCGTCCCCACGGAGATGCCGACTCGCGGCTGAGGAACCGCTACAGCCATCTAACCTCGTATAAGAAAAACCCAAGACAGTAGAATAAAGCCGATAATCCCCCGGACGCCGCTAGCAAGCAAGGCGAGGCACGGCAGGGCATCCAGGCGCACGGCCAGGCCGGGAGCGCGGGTGGAGCGCTGACTGGCCGGGCTGGATCAGGCGGCCTGCTTGCGGAGGAACTTGCCGAAGTGGGGAACCGTGAACGCGATCAGGCCACGTTCCGAGCTATAGATCAGGCCTTTCTTGATCAAGCCGTCCCTGGCCGGGGAGAGGCTGGACGGCTTACGGCCGAGTTCCTCGGCAACATTCGACGTTGGCACCGGCTCGTCACCGATCGCGGCCATCGCGCGCATGTACTCGCGCTCAGCCGGGGTGGCGCGCTCGTACCGTGAGCCGAAGAACCCGACCGCCAGTTCGCCCTCCGCCTCCAGCATCATCGCGTCAAAGGCGGTGAAGGGTTGCGGTAGGTTCAAAACGATCCGCGCGATCGCTTCCAGACGAGCGCGCAAAGGCTCAGGACGGGCCAGAATCGCCTCGGTCGCTGCTCGAGCCTGCGTGAAGACGGAATGCGCTGCGGCCACCACAAGCGTAGCCTTGTCCTTAAAGTGGTAGTAAACCGCTGCCTTGGTCAACCCCGCAGCCTCTGCCACCATCTCCATGGTGGCGGCACGATACCCCTTCTCCATAAACAGCCGAGCCGCCGCATCCGCAATCGCCTGCTTCGAGGGGACACGGATTTCGGATAGCCGCGGCCGACCGGGGGACCGGCGGGTCCGGGTCACACTCCACACCCCTGTTCCACGTCCATCCGCACGCCCGGTGCGGGAACGCAATACCGCTATTATACCCCCGGCTTGCGCACACCGTGCGGCCATGCTTCTCGAAGGGCAACCTCGCATATGCAGGAGCACGGTGATGCCACTGAAACCCACCCTCTTGACCGTACTATACTAATTAGGCTAAATAATATGCATGGCGCCGATGGACGGGAGGCACGCATGGCGATGGAGGCACCGATCGCAATCGAGGTGCAGGGACCGCTAGATATACTGCATACCGCCCTGGCGCGGCACCTCGATGGGAACGGGCCGAGGCGGATCGGCTTCGGCATTGCCAAGGACCCCAAGCACCAGTTGTCCCAACTGCTCCGGATCGGCACCAGTGGGCTGGGAAGCGTTCCAGGCTGCCAGATCGGGTCGGCTCCGCGCCACCGCACGAAAGAGGAGATCGCGGTCCAACAAAAGCGTAGTCCCGATATGCCGAATTACCGTCGCCGCTCCACCGCGCTCCGCAAGGAGTTCTGTCAACGACGCATCCCCCGGCTGCACCGTGAGTTCCACCGCACGTGCCAGGCGCATGGAAACCAATGACGAGAATCCTTGCACAATCGCCCGTCGATCCCCCGCGAATTCATCCACAACCTCACGGACGCCATCAGCCAATATCTGCGGCTTCCCCAAAAGGAGATAAGCGACGACCTGCCCGTGCCGGCGCAGCAACACGACTGCCCGGTTCTGTCGTGCGGGTGCGTAGCCCTTCGCCGGAAGGAGTGCCCGCCATTCCGAGGGATTGCGCACATAACGGACCGGTTCCCCTCCATGGAGCCAACGCATCGCATCCAGGTCACGATCCTGCAGAGCATCGACCAGCTCCAGCTGTACCTCGCTCACTGCGGGAGGTGGGACAAAGGTGTACCGAAGGATGCGACCCGCGGGACGGGCGCCCAAACGCAGATAGAGGCCACGGCCTCCGGAAATGAAAACGAGCGACGTCTCCTCCGCACGTAACTGTTCCAGGGCATCGTTGAGGATGAGCGTTGCGAGGCCTCGGTTCCGATACTCGTTCGCGGTGCAAACAGCCCCGAGGTGGGCGACGCGCAAGGGTCCCGCCGAGGACACAATCTGCCCCTGCCACACCCCGACGTGCGAAATGGGACGACCATCCTCCCACATTGTTCGTAGCCACGCACTGTTCGATGGGGAAAAGAGCGTGGGAAAGTCCCGCCCCATGGTTCGGTCCTCGCGCGAGAAAACAGAGTTGACCAAATCGACGACTGCGGCCACCTCGTCTGGTCGGCAACCCCGGGGTCCCTCCACACCCATGCACCCCCGCTGGACGAACTCTGCATACCGATACAGGTGGCAGCATGAGACACGGACGGATGGCCTAGTATCCCGTGCAGCCGCATATCATTTCCCGCACCAACGGCATCCTCCCTGGTCGGCTTCCGATCTTGGGAGTGAATGGCCCACCGGGACTCGGCCACATCACGACGTCTTGCTTGTGGTGGAGGAACCCTTCCCCGCCGCCTGTTGTGCCGCCTGCTTCTCGATGGTATCGACCAGCGCCGCCGCACTCGCGAACGCCTCCGGAACATCGGTGAGCGTCTGTTGGTACAACTGGTAGATGATGCTTCCTACCTGAGACACTACTTCCGAGTCGTCATACTTGTAGTAGAGGGGGGGATACCCATACCCCTTCTGAGCCGCGTCCGCATACCAACTGAGGCCCTGGCCCTTCAGGGATGGCACCTCTGCCTCCGCAATGCTGATCCACTTGTCCCAGAGATCCACAAGCGTCGGCGTGACCAGTTCGAACTGCATTTGATACGTCTGCCAGAAGGTCGAGGCGCTGGCCCACGCCATCACCTCCCAGGCCTGCTCCGGGTGCTTACTCTGGATGTTCAGACCCCAGAATTGATTGCCGGCATATGTGGCCCGTCCGGCAGGGAACAAGGGAAAGGGCAGAATGGTCCACTTAAAATTGGTCAGGGACTCATACGCCGTGACGGACGGCAAGAGCTCCCAGCTACCCATCGTACGCATGACCAGCGTCCCATTGCCAAAAGCGGTCTGGTAGTCGATGCTACGCGTTGTACAAATCCCGGGCCAATACATGTCTTGAAACATCCACTCACCGGCCTTGATCGACTGAGGCAGCGTCAGATTGCTCTCTGTTCCACTATCGTTCATCAGCGAGCCGCCGAAGGCGTTGAAGATCCAGCGGGATCCGTCGATCATGTTATCCCATTGGTAAAGCATCCCACCGTACCGGTGGGTGCCATTGACGTCCGTCGTCATCGTCTTACAGATGCCCTGAAAGTCGGTATAGGTCCATGACGGTTCGGGATAGGGCTGCCCGGCAGTATCGAATAGCGAGAGGTTGACGGCATAGCAGGCAATTCCGGTATAGGCCGGCACCGCATACATGTGTCCGTCCTGCTGATACACCGCCACCTGGCTCGACGACCAAACCTTCGGGTTGATCCCGCTCTGCTTGAGGTACCCCTCGATCGGCGCCAAAAGCCCTGCATCGACGTACGCCGCATACTGGTAGTCGCAGACGATGTCAGGACCACTCCCGGCCTCCATCGCCGACACATTCTGTGATGTCCCCGGAAAGAGCTCCGGTTTGATCGTGATCCCTTTGCTGCCACCCTCGGACGCAAAGCGCGCCACACCCTCCGTCACAAGCGTGGTAG
>JAJYVN010000166.1:0-2990 GCA_021791995.1 Bacillota bacterium | reverse complement strand
GGTAGCCGACGTCGATCCAGAAGCTGACAAGCCACCAACGATGTAGGGTTGGAACGTGACGACAATGATCGGTGACTGTGTGGTCGGCTGCGCCTTACGTCCACACCCCGCCAGAGCCAATCCCCCCACGGCTGCAGCTCCCGCCGCCTGTTGCAAAAGCCTCCGCCGACTCACCGGATGATCCAGTGTCCCCGTCCCCATACTCGAACACCACCTGCTTCAAAATGCCAACGTATGCGCGAAGAACCCCGGCCCAGGCCGCGGAAACAGTCGGACCATCGCCGCCGTTCCAAGCGATAGAGACCACCGCCGAGCAAAAGGAGAAACATCCGGCCAGTACGGGAACTGGACCATCACCGGTCTTTGGAACGCAAGGACGCTGCTTCGAGGCCAGAGGTGCCGTGTGGTCGACTTTCTGCTGCTGGATATCGCACGCGTCGGCGGGGACGCACCGGAGGGCTTTGCGGTGGAAGCAGAGGTGCTGGCTCCCGTCGCCGTACCGCTCGAGGAGATCTTCACATCCCCAACGGTGAAGTAGCGGAATCCCATATCCGTCGGAGTTGCCGTACCCGTGCCTTCCTCGGTATTCAATCCGACATACGCGGGGGAAAGCCCCGGCACAGTGGTTGGTGGGGCCACCTCCTCCCCGCCGAATCCCTTGATCGAAGAAAACGCGGTATACACATCCGCCTGCTTCTGCAGTCGCAGCGAGAGGGGATCATCGGCCTGATTACAAACCACCGCCTGTGCCAATGCGGTCGGCGTACCAGTCACGAAGCCACCGCTTGTGCCCATGGATTGAATGTCCCATTGGCAATGGGACGGCTCACCCCAGACGCGTCCCCACTGCGCGGGTCTCTCCCAGGCGAAGATGCCGCCTCCCTGGTAGTTGGGCAGCGTACCGGCCGGAGTGAACTTCTTGCCAAAAAAGGTTGTCTCGACGCGAACCGTCCCGTTCGCCCTCGCTGCCACAGCCTGCAGCACAAGGTCGTGGATTTGGGTGGCAAAGGCGCGCACCGAGGCCGTCTCGGTCGGCAAGGTCAGCCAGCCCGGGTGCGCGGTCATCGACATCCCGCTATCTTGACCGATGACCTTCGTCCGAATCGCCGCGCTGAGCTTATCATGCACAAGCGAACTCGACTGCGGTCCACTCGGTGCCGAGGCCGCGCCCAGTGCGTCCCATACGCCACTGACCACAATCCCAGCGGGCACAAACCACCGATATGCACCCCATCGCACCCGGCGGTCACTCCTCAATCATGGAATGGGAGCGGTCGCAAGCTTCCCACCGGCCCACTGCCGTGCACCATCGCTGTCCCGTCCGACCGATGGAGTTCTGCGGAAGGACAGGGAGGGGCAACCGTCGCCCCCTCCAAAAGTTCCACCCGTAAGGTGGTCGTCTGGCCTGGCCCCGTCCGCTTGCCGTTCAACCGTTCGGCCAAGATCCGCACCGCCATCAGGCCCACCTCCTCCGCCGGCTGCCGCACCGTTGTCAACTGGCTGACCAGGGCTGTGCGCTCCAAGCCGTCAAAACCAACGATCGAGAGATCCCCCGGAACCTCCAGGCCTTCCCCCTGCGCCAACCGCACAAGCTCCGCTGCCAAAAGGTCGTTCATGGCAAAGACACCGGTTGGGCGATCGGGGGCCAAAAGCGCATGGCGAATGGCCTCCCGTTCCTCGGGGCGCATGGGTGAGCGTGCAAACCATAGTCGCTGCGGCAGAAAGGGAATCCCCGCCTCGGAAAGCGCCGCCCGAAATCCGATCAGCCGCTTGGCGACACTGCGCACCGTCAGATTGTCCGTGGTCAAAAAGGCGAGATTGCGGTGACCAGCCTGGAGCAGGTGGCTCGTCGCGGTCTCGGCCCCCACCTGATGGTCCGATTCCACCACGTCCCAATCAAATCCAGGGACGGCGCGATCCACAAAGACCGTTGTGACACCCGAGCCCGACAACTGGCCCAAACAATCCGGCGCATCCCGTGGATCGATCGGCAAAACGATGAGGCCGGAGTCCCTCCGCGCAATGGAGCGGGCAATCGCCGCACGCTCCAGGTCGGGATCATCGCAGCTGCTGCAGAGGGTCACCTCCCAGCCGAGTCCTGTCGCCGCACGACTGACACCGGCAGCAATCCGAGCACAGAGCGCCTCTCCTGGGTATGGGAGCAGAAGACAAACGCGGTGCACCCGAGAGGCGGTGCGCGCCGTTGCAAACGTCCCACGGCCGGCCTCGGGATGCACGAGCCCCTCCTCGCCGAGCATCGCAAGCCCCTGACGAACGGAGACGCGGCTGATCCCGTACCGCTGGCGCAACTCCGCCTCAGACGGTAGCCGCGCGCCCGGCGCTAACCGACCGGAGTGGATTGCATGGCGTAGGTCCGCCACCAGCTCCGCATAAACCGGCTGTCTCCTTGCTATCACGAACATGCCTGCCCCTTTGACGATACCTGTATAGGAATCTTGTCTAGTGGTTCGCGAAGCCTTCGAAGAGTCCTGCGACCGTTCCCGTTCTTATAGTCTTTTGTTTCCGGCTACTGCCGGTTTCCTATTGGAACGTTCCTGCTTCGCAGCAGCCGGTTTCACCAGGCCGTTCTCCTGGCCAGAGCCTTCTGCTCCACAGGCGTTTAACGTCTCCAGGGAACTCCCGGCGGCAAGCGACGCAAGGTTTCGCGCCGCGTTCAGGTCTCGGTCGATCTCTGCCCCACACGCCTCGCAGCGGAAGACCCGCTGCCCAAGCGGCATCTCTGCCTTGATGTGGCCGCAGGCCGAGCAAGTCTTTGTTGAAGGATAGAAGCGGGGAGCAATCACCAACGCGGACCCGTACCATATGGTCTTATACTCCAACATCCGGCGAAACTCGCCCCACCCGGCATCCGCGATCGACCGGGAAAGATGCTGGTTGCGAAGCATACCGCGCACGGACAGGTCTTCGACCACGATAACCGACTTGGTTTTCGCCAGGTCCGTGGTCGTCTTATGTAGGAAGTCCGCGCG
>JAJYVN010000165.1 GCA_021791995.1 Bacillota bacterium | reverse complement strand
GGGTGATGCGGCCACAGGTTCCCGGATAGGCATGCTGGACCGAATTGGAGACCGCCTCCGAGATGGCGACCTTCAGCTCTTCGATCTCGGCCAGTGTGAAGGGTAATGCGGTCGCAAACACGGCAACGGCAACCCGGCACAGGGGTGGGGTCGCTGCCAACGAAGGAACCTCGAGCAACATATAGTTGTCCGCTTCCCCAAGACAGGAACGTTCACCCATGCCGTTCGTCCTCCCCCGCGAGGGCGAGCCGCTCCGAGCGGTAGACACTCATGATCTGTGCCAACGCTCCCGCGTCGACCAAGGCACGCGCCACGCCCGTCGGAGGGATCAAAGCCATCTCGCGTCCCAATTCCTTGGCCCGGCGTCGGCGGCCCAGGATGGCGCCCAAGCCCGTGGAGTCGAGAAACTCGAGCCGCGCCAGGTTCAGCACGAGTCTCGGTCGGTCCGTGCTCTCGAGCCATCCGTCGACGGTCTCGCGAAACTGCCGGCTCGTGCGCATGTCGAGTTCCCCGCTTGCTCGGACCACCAGGGCATCCTTGGTCAGTTCCCGTTCCAGTTGCAAACCGTTCCACCTCGTATGGACAGGGAATGGGGTGGTAAAATCACCGCCCCATTCGTTCGGTGGCTACGCCTGCACCCCTTCTGCCGAGATTCGTCACGAGGTCAGCTGCTTCCCCACGGCCACATCCCTTTCCAAATCCGCCCCCACAATCCGAACGGTCCGAGCGGAGGCACGTTCGCTAAGGCAACGATTGGAATGCTCGCGACATCACCTTTTCCCGTTGTGATCTGAATGTGTCCGACCGTCTGTCCCTTTGTGACGGGGGCTGTCAAATAAGAAGGGATTTGCACGCTCGAATGCACGCTGCTCTCGGAACCACGGGCGACCGTCACACCAAAGGATTCCTTGGTTCCCACCGCGATGGTTCGGACCGTTCCGCCTTCCACCGGAAGCTTCTGGATGACCGTATTGCTCTGCGCAACCGCAACTGTGGCGTAGTGGGTGAAACCCCACTGCAGCATGGCAGACGCCTCGTCGAAACGGTCCTGACTCGTTGGGTCGCCTAGCACCACGGCGATCAGTCGCGTGGTGCCGCGTTGCGCCGTCGCCGACAGGCAGTACCCGGCGAGTTGGGTGTATCCGGTCTTGAGTCCGTCGGTCCCAGGGAGCTGCTTGAGGAGCTTGTTGCGGTTGACGAGCCAAAGCTTGTTGCCTCGCAGCCGATACTCCCAGGTGGCGGTGTACGTGAGTACCTGCGGCTGCTGAACGACCATGTAGCGCGACAAAAGGGCGACGTCGTAGGCGGTGGTGTATTGGTTCTGATCATCCAGTCCGGTTGGATCGGTGTACAGGGTGTTGGTCATGCCGAGCGCCTGTGCACGCTCGTTCATCATCTGTACGAACGCTGGCTCGGTCCCGCCCACGAACTCGGCTAGCGCTACAGCCGCATCGTTGGCGGACTGCACCGCTACCGCGTAAAAGAGGTCCCGCACCGTCATCGTCTCGCCCAATTCAAGCCAGATCTGCGAGCCGCCGGTGTCCACGACGGTCTGATTCGCCGACACGAGGTCCGACCAGCGGATCCTTCCCGACGAGATGGCGCTCAGCACAACGGACATGGTGGTTGCTTTACCATAACGCATACGATAGACTGCGGCTCAGGAGGGCTGCGGATAAGGAACATGTTACCTTCCGCGGCCACACCAGGGAAGGGGCCGCCAGCCTTGCCCAACGACATCCGGCCTGACCACGTGGCTGCCTATATCCGGTGGTCCACGGACGACCAGTCCAGCGGCACCACCCTGGACGTGCAGCGGGACGGCTGCAATCACTATCTCCAAAGCCAAGGATGGAGGTTCCGCGACAATCTTCTCTTCGTAGACGACGGGTACAGCGGTGCTACACTCGACCGGCCGGCGATGCAGCGACTCCGGGATGCCGTGCGCCGTGGCGACGTGGATTGCGTCGTGGTCTACAAGATCGACCGCCTGAGCCGGAATATCGTGGATGCGACCCAACTCGTACTTCGCGAGTGGAAGGACCGCTGCCACCTCAAATCGGTCTTGGAGCCCATCGACACCACCACCGATCTGGGCCGGATGATCTTCGGCATCCTGGCCATGTTCGCCGACTTCGAGCGCAGCACCATCCGAGAACGGACGCACGGGGGTAAAACCCGCAAAATCAAGGACGGCGAGCAGATGCACGGCCGGCCCGCGTACGGCTACGCCCCCCACCCCACCGCCAAGGGCCAGTGGGTGGAGCATCCCGAAGAAGCGCCGGTTGTTCAGCGGATGTTCCGGCTTGTGGCAGATGGTACGTCAGCCACGCGGGTAGTGCGACTTTTGAACGAAGAGGGTGTGCGCACTCGTAAAGGCAAGGAGTGGTCAAGCCCGTCGGTGCTGCACATCCTCCGGAACGAGACCTATGCCGGCGTCGTTGAGTACGGGCGGACCAGCGTGGTGCGCGTGGATGGTGCCGACGGTGCCCCCGCACCCGATTCCTTCGCGGGCAAGAGCCGAAACCCCCGGAAGGTCCGGGTGCGGCACGACAACCCGAAAGTGCGGGTGGAAACGCGGGCCGTCCCGGCGCTGGTAGACAAAGAGACCTTTGACCGAGTGCAGCTTCTACTGGAGGGCAACCGCACGCGCCGCTACGAAGTCGGCGGCCGGGCGATGGGCTCCCCCCACTTACTCGTCGGGATCTCGCAGTGCACTTGCGGCGCCCCGCTGATCCACACTGGCGGCGGAGGCACCAGGAACCCCAACTTTGCAGGCTACTACCTTTGCTCTCGGCATCGGGCTGGGACGTGCCGGGAGAGCGGCTACCTCCCGACCAAGCTGGCCGAGTCCGTGATAGAGCAGACTTTTTTGGCCTTGTTTGGGGTCCGGGAGATGCGCTCGGAGTTATTCGCGCCGAGGATGGATGCGGCCGATCAGGACCGGGTGGCCGTCGAAGCAGCGCTCGAAACGGGTCGCCGCGACCTGCGGCGCCTCGACGCCGAGGACCAGCGCCTTCTTCGTGCCGCGCGCGCCGGTGAGGTGCCGTTCTCAGAGCTAGGGGACATCCGAGACTCCTTGCGGCGTGACCGGGCCGAGGTGGATGCGCGGCTCCGGTCCCTGGAGGAACAACGTGAGTCTGCGGCTTTGCGAGTGCGCTCCTTCCGCGTCACCCTCGACGCCTTGGCGGCGGTTGATCGGTGGGACCAACTGGACGTTTGGCAGAAGCGGCAACTGCTACGGATGTGCCTGGATGGGCGGATCACTTTGAGCAAGGCGCCCGGGCAGGACGAGATCACGGTTGATGCACCGTGGATGGTCGCTGGTTGACCAGGTTGCTGACCACGAAGCCGGCAAACTGGTCTTGAACGCGCTGCCGGATGCCGGGCTCGTAACGGACCCGGTTGATGACGCGCCAAGTCGTCTTCCCCTGGCGCAGCACCATGTTCGCCCCATCCGCTCGCGCTTTGTCGAAGCCATGTTGGAGGAGAGCCTGAGCAGCCTCCACGGCGGCCGCCTCGGCGATACGCTGCACGTGGCGTTCGGCGTCCGCTTCAGGCTGCACTCGGCTCCCCTCCCCCGGATTACATCCACTGGTATGCGACTGGCGGCTTGTCCCTTGCCGGTCTGCTGATACCTTACTCTTGCCGGCTTCGGGAAACCGGCCAATGCCCGCAATCGGCTGCGTCCCAACGATCTCCGCCCGCTCAACGTGTTCCACGATCCCCACTCCCCCGCCGGGTCGCCCACACTGGGGCACGCCCCGGATAGGAGCAGATGAAGGAGCCGGAGCCGCGCCGGTAGGGCGCCAAAGGCGGCCGAGCATCACCGGAGCAGGCGCAGCCGCGAGGATCAGGCGCAGGCGAACCCTTCCCGGCGAGGTGAGGCGAGATAGTCTGGCGACGGGCGGGGCGCTAGTGCCTCGTACCACAAGTTCGTTCCCAAGGGCCTGCGGACGAGCGGGAGGCGCGGCGGGGGCATGGGGTATGGGTCAATAGCCCACAGTGCCCAGCAATAGGAAAACCAGGAGTCTGCCCTCCGGTGCCGAAACGGCGTGGTATGCAGGGGCAGCGCTCTCAGGTAAGCGACGCAGATGGCCGGCCAGCCACGGCCTGCGTCGTTGACCCCGAGGTGCGCCGTCAGTTGGCGGCCTATGTGCGTGGCCAGCGGGTGGAACATCGTCTGCACCTGCGCGCTCGCATTGTCTGGGACTGCCTGATAGAGCGCCACCCGGTAAGTGCGGTTGCAGAGGCGTTGCGCGTTACCACGAAGACGGTCCGGAAGTGGTGTAAGCGCTTCTTGGCCGAGGGGATGGAAGGACTACACGATCAGCCCCGGTCGGGGGCCCCCTTGCGCTTTGCCGCTGCACAGCGGTGCGAGGTACTCGCGATTGCCTGCGCCAATCCGGAGCAGTACGGTTGTCCCGAAGGCTCCATGTGGACGTTGAACCGGTTGACCGAGACCGCCGCAGCGCACATCGCCGGCCCAGTGATGAGCCGGTCAAGCGTCCACAGGACCCTGAGCACGGTTGACCTGAAGCCGCACAAGGAGAAGATGTGGCTGCACAGCCCGGACCCCGAGTTCAAGGAGAAGGTCAATCAGGTGGTAGGCCTGTACCTGGACCCACCGCAGGATGCCGTAGTGCTCAGCGTCGACGAGAAGACCGGGATTCAGGCGCTGGAGCGACGGCATGAGAGCAAGCCCGCACTGCCCGGCCGGCCGGGGCGGCGAGAGTTTGAATACGTGCGCCATGGCACCACGTCCCTGATCGCGGCGTTCAACATCAAGTCGGGCGATGTGCTCCACCAGCTTGGGCCGACCCGGAAGGCCGATGACCTCGTTGCGTTTATGGACACCGTCGCCGATCATTACCGCGACGCCAAGAGGATCATCATCATCTGGGACAACCTGAACATCCACCGCGAGGGCAAATCCCAGCGCTGGACCCAGTTCAACGCGCGCCACGGCAACCGCTTCGAGTTCCGCTACACGCCGATTCACGCCTCTTGGGTGAATCAGATCGAGATCTTCTTCTCCGTCCTGCACCGCCGGTGTCTGCGGCGGCGCAGCTTCCTGTCCGTGGCTGCACTGGAGGCAGCCATCGCCCGCTTCCTCACACGCTGGAACGAGGTCGACGGCCATCCGTTCAACTGGACGTTCCGCGGCTACCCTCTCCAGAGCAAGGCGGCCTGAGCAAATGGCGGATCTCCGGCTCCTGGCGGCCTCGGATACGGTCAGCAGAATGCTCCGCGACCGAGGCCTCACGCATCTTCGCGTCCGGGTCTATGGCAAGCACCTGATCATCCATTCCGGAGAGCCGGCCGACCGTGAAAACCGCGCCAGACTAACCCAGGTCGGCGCCAGTCGCTTCCGCCTCGACATGGCTACCGGTGACCGATGGGAATCCACTCCCTACCTTGGCACCACCAAAGAACTCCTGTCCCAACTCATGGACGAGTTCGGCTTTGCCCTCGCCCCCTGGTAGCCTTCCTCGGTCACCCCGAGGAACGAACTTCCGGAACGGAGCACTAGGTTTCGGGGGAAGGCCCGGAATCCGGCCTGCCCAAGGGCTTCTGAGCGCTGCTTGTTCTTCGCCGCAGAAGGCGCCAGGCGCCCCACAGGGGCGCGATGGTGTGCCGGGTGGACCAAAGGAGAGGGGCGGTGGGTTCCGGCGCCGTGGTGGGCTCCTGGGGGCGCTGGGGGCACGGAGTTGGCTATGTGGACCCATGCCTCCGGCCGACCCGCTTCCCGTAAATCTCGTTGTGACACCAGGACCGACCAATCGACCCCACCTGACGGCCGCCGCTCCGGTGAACAAGTGGTACAGTCTTACCATGGAGCGATACGGCAAGGACGCCCTCTACCTCGAACCCGGGGAGATAGCGGTGTTGGCCAAGCTGGCCCGGCGGGCTGTGCCGGCTGGGGCGCCAGCGCATCCCAACGCCCTCCTGCTGGCGGCACTCGGCAAGGCTCTCGCCGAGATGGTCGACGGCCCCGGCGTAGTGATTGCGCCAGCCCCGGCATCGGCCGTTCGCCAGGCCGCTCAGGCATATGTGCGGTCTGATGAAGCGTCAGCGAGTCTGCCCCGCGCTAGCGGTTCCACGTCCGCGCGGCTGGCGTAGGTTTCTGGCGAACGGCGCCGAACAAACATGGCATGGACACCCAGGGGCAGTCTGCCTTCGACCCTCACCCCCGGCTCGCGCTGTTTGACGGCCTGCCAGTCCCCGTATGCATGGTGGACGGCGAGTGCCGACTTGTGGACATGAACCGCAGCGCCCTGTCGTTCTGGGGAGTCGACCCGGGTGATGTCCTGGGCCAGCCGGCGACACCAACCCTCGGCATCGTCCCGTCTGATGGTGATGGCGATGCCTGGCAGCGGATCTCGCCGCCAGGAGCCCATCCGCGCCTCCCTTGCCGGATCGCCACCCCGGACGGGCAGGTGCGACAGGTGTCGGTCCTCTACACCCCCCTCAACGGCACCACGCCGCCACTGGGCGCGTTGTTCATCATCGAAGGGTCCATGGCAGCCGTTCTCTCCGATGTCCCGGACTGGGCCTTCCGAGACCCGGTGACCGGCCTTGGCAACCGGCACCTCTGGGAACGTGAGGCGGCAGCCTGGT